>PCAT01000009.1 GCA_002730655.1 Balneola sp. | reverse complement strand
CCTCCACAGCCTCCTCCATGTTGCCCAAAGTAGCAGAAATACCCCATGTTTTTACTTCTGGTCGTAGTGCCCTAGCCCGGGCCAAAAATAGTTCGGTTTGGGTGCCTCGCTTACTACCCATAAGCTCATGCCATTCGTCGACGACTACGCTATGGAGATGTTTAAAATAACGTTCATGTTTTTTTTGAGCCATAAGCACATGTAAACTCTCGGGGGTAGTAATGAGCACCTGAGGCATGGTTTGCTCTTGCTTTTTTCTTACCGAAGCTGATACATCCCCCGTCCGTCTGCCAACTTGGATATCTAGCCCGAATTCGGCTAGACTCTGTTTAAACTGTCGTTCGGTATCTTTAGCAAGTGCTCGCAAAGGGGTAATCCAAATGAGTTGTAGGCCTTTATTAGCTTGCTTTTTGGCGTCTAACCAGCGGATAATATGAGGCATCCATAGGGCAAAGGTTTTACCGGAACCTGTAGGAGCGTGTAAGATTCCTTCATTTCCGCTTAGTACGGATTGCCAGCACTTTTTCTGAAAGGTGAAAATTTTCCAATGATTTTTGGTAAACCAGTCATGTACTTGATCCAAACCACTCGTTGATGATTTTGTAGGCTGTTTAGGGGAGGACATGTAAGAAAAAAGAAATTTCTATTATTACGTTTTGCCTGTTATTTGGTTGATCAAAACTTTTTGAAAAAATACATAAAAGCGCTTGCAGAGCTTCTTATTTTTTTGGAGTATAAGATGCTAACGAATAATGTTAGTTTATTGTTCTAGACTAAGAAAATGTACTGTTGATTAAACGAATACATTGGTCTAGTATAATTATCAAATACATCAAAATATCCAAATAGCGTTCCATTATGTGGTTGAACATTAAATCCTTTGACAATTATCAAGAAACCTTTGACCAAAGTGAGCAAGATAGGCTCAGTTTTTGGGATCACGAGGCGGGTACTTTTTACTGGCGAAAACGTTGGGATCAGGTGCAAATGGGGAGTTTTAAAGAAGGTAATATTAAGTGGTTTGTCGGTGGAAAATTGAATATTACAGAAAATGCTCTGGATAGACATTTGAATACCATTGGCAATAAAACGGCTTTCATTTTTGAGCCAAATCATCCCGATTCATTCCGTAGAACAATCACTTATAGACAACTGCATGAGGATGTATGCAGGTTTTCAAATGTATTAGAGAGTAAGGGAATAACGAAGGGCGATCGTGTGTGCATTTATATGGCCATGACTCCGGAACTTATTATCGCGGCACTGGCTTGTGCGCGGATTGGTGCTGTACATTCTATTGTATTTGCAGGCTTTTCTGCTCAATCATTAAGTGAACGTATAAACGATTGTCAGGCTAAGATGCTCATTACAAATGACGGGCTTCGAAGGGGGGATAAGCATGTGCCTTTGAAAGATATTTCGGACGAAGCACTGCAAACTTCTCCCTCAGTCGAAAATGTTATTGTATGTCAGCGAACAAACAGAGAAATCCAATGGGAAAAAGGGCGTGATTTTTGGTGGCATAATATGATTAGGAATGCATCCCGCTATCACGAAGCGGTTGAAATGGACGCTGAGGACCCGCTGTTTATACTGTATACTTCTGGATCAACCGGTAAGCCAAAAGGGGTAGTGCATACCTGTGGCGGGTATATGGTTTACACCTCTTATTCCTTCCGTAATGTGTTTCAAGCTGGCGCAGATGATGTTTATTGGTGTACCGCAGATGCTGGATGGATTACGGGCCATAGTTATATAATCTATGGGCCACTATTCACTGGGACCACTGGAATTATTTTTGAGGGAACACCTACTTATCCGGATGCTGGACGTTTTTGGGAAGTAGTTGAGAAATATAAAGTGACTCATTTCTATACGGCGCCAACAGCTATCCGATCACTGATGTCATTTGATTTAGATTTTGTAAATAAATATGATTTAAGCTCACTTAAAGTTCTGGGCAGTGTTGGTGAACCCATTAATGAGGAAGCATGGAATTGGTATCACAAGCATATCGGAAATGAACGATGCCCGATCGTAGATACATGGTGGCAAACCGAAACGGGTGGTATTTTAATATCCCCTCTAGCTGGAATAACTCCCACCAAACCGGGTTTTGCAACATTGCCACTGCCAGGTATTTCCCCTGTGCTAATGGACGAATATGGCAAGGAAATTGAAGGAAATGGGGTTGAAGGTAACCTATGTATTAAATATCCTTGGCCTTCTATTGCACGTACAGTCTATGGCGATCATGAGCGGTATAAGCAGACCTATTTATCCACCTATAAAGGTTTTTATTTTACTGGTGATGGGTGTCGGAGAGATGAAGATGGCTATTACCGAATAACTGGGCGGGTAGATGATGTACTTAATGTGTCAGGTCATCGTTTGGGTACCGCTGAAATTGAAAATGCACTGGATGAACATCCTAGAGTAGTGGAAACGGCTATTGTTGGCTATCCTCATGATATAAAAGGGCAGGGAGTGTATGCGTTTATGATTTGTGATGGGGAAATAGAAGACCGGGCTGTATTCAAGAAAGAGTTACTGGATTTGGTGACAAAAATAATAGGCCCTATTGCTAAGCCAGACAAAATTCAAATAGTTCCTGGGCTACCTAAAACCCGTTCAGGGAAGATTATGCGACGAATATTGCGTAAGGTAGCATCAAATGAAGTGGATCAGTTAGGAGATACGTCTACCTTACTGGATCCGACTGTGGTCGATGCTATTGTCTCTGGAGAAGTGATTTAATTGGTATTAAAGCCTAAATTTGAAGAGTAGATAATGGTGATTAGACTACTTCGAGTAAGAAAGAGTTATTAATAATCCAGAGGTATCTTTTTGGGAACAACCTACACACCCAATGCAAAGCCAAAGGGAAGAAACAATAAGCTAACCAATAAAAAAATTAAACGAAATCTTGTTTTCACTAAGGCTGGATGAAAAAAAAGACCAAATGTGTAGGGTTTGGTTTCAAGCCATTCATAATAATGGTATCGGTGTATTGTACCCAGTGCCATTGTCACATGACCATGAATAATAGTTAATAAAAAAGGCATTGCGAACATAAAAGCACCAATGTATCGAAAGCTCAAATCAAGGCCTAATTCCCTAGCTGCATAATAATAGGGCCAAGCAAAAAGTATGAGCAATGGCAATGTTAGTGCCCAATTTATGACACTAATCCGAACAAAGTTGGAGGTAGAGAATTCAGATTTCATACAATAAAAAACCTAAAGCTGAGTCGGATGGTTGTGAAGGGTCTTCAAGATAGGTTTTATACAAAAGGTCTGATGGCATAGTATTCGCTAAAACTTATTTAATTCTACTTGGGTTAATTTGCTTGGTTCAGAAAATAGTAAGTCATTTTTAAATTGAGTCTTTAATGAGAGAGAGTAATGCTGCTTCGTCTAAAATAGGAATGCCTAGGCTTTTAGCCTTTGTTCGTTTAGATCCAGCTGCATTACCGGCGATTAAATAGGTAGTTTTATTACTGACCGAAGAGGAGGTTTTCCCCCCATGTAGTTCGATAAGTTCACTAGCCTCTTTTCTGGATAGAGTAGGCAGGGTGCCTGTAAGCACAAAAGTTTTACTTTCTAGGAGATTAGAACTAATGGTTTTTTTTTCACTTTCAAGTTGAAGCCCATGTAGTTCTAGCATTGAGAGTATATCGAGATATCTAGGTTCTGAAAAAAACTCTTTTACCGAGTGGGCAATTCGTGGGCCTATTGACTCAACAGTCAATAAATCTTCTTCACTTGCATTTTGTAAAGCCTTCATACTTTTGAATGCTCGTGCCAAATCTTTAGCTACTGTCTTACCAACAAATCTTATTCCTAATCCGAAGAGTACCCGCTCAAAGGGCTGTGTTTTACTCTGCTCGATACTTTTTATCAGATTGTTGGCACTTTTTTCTGCCATGCGTTCAAGAGGGAGAATATCATCTTTTGTGAGGGTGTATAAATCGGCATAATTGGTTGTTAGTCCTTCACTCACTAGTAAATCAACCATAGATTCACCAAGTCCATTAATATCCAAAGCATCTCGAGAAGCAAAATGCTCAATTTTAATTCGAACTTGAGGTGGACATTGAATGTTTACACATTTCCAGGCTACTTCCCCTTCATACTGTATAAGTTTTGACAGACAAGCAGGACAGCTTTTGGGAAATTGATAAGGGGTATTTCGCTTTAACTTAGTAGGAACAACTTCAACTACCTGTGGAATTATTTCGCCAGCCTTCTCCACTTTTACTTGGTCTCCAATACGAATATCTTTGCGTTGAATTTCTTCTTGGTTGTGTAGGGAGGCTCTTTTTACCGTGGTTCCAGCCAATAATACAGGTTCTAATTCTGCAACAGGTGTAATGGTTCCAAGTCGCCCTACCTGCAACTTAATATCGTTAATTCGAGTGATAGCTTGTTCTGACTGGAATTTATAGGCAATAGCCCAACGAGGGAATTTAGATGTACTACCAAGCTGCTCATGTAGAGATTCTTCGTTAACTTTTATGACTATTCCGTCCGTTTCATAGGGTAATTCGTGACGGATTTGACCCAGTAACTTTATGGTTTTGTGAACCTCATCTATGGACTTGCAAAGAACAGGGAACTCATTAGCAGGTAGACCATATTCTTTTATAAGGGCTAATTTTTGATCCTGATTACGATTGAATCCATCTTCAAAGAGTAAATCGAAAGCAAAAAATCTTATGGGCCGGCGTGCTACTTCTTTTGGATCTTGCATTTTTAACGAGCCAGCAGTTGAGTTTCTAGGGTTAGCAAACACATTTAAGCCTGCTTCCAAGCGGTAATTATTTAGCCGCGCAAAGGCCTCTTTTTCCATGAAAGCCTCGCCTCGTACTTCAACTACTTCTGGTGGGTAACCCTCAAGAAAAAGAGGAATATCCTGTATAGTGCGGATATTTTTGGTGATATCATCTCCTTGTTGCCCATCACCCCTGGTGGCACCAAGTACCAAAGCTCCTTTTTCATAGCGTAAACGTATAGATGCGCCATCAAACTTAAGTTCAACCATATAGCTATATGAATCATGGCTTAAAATTTTACGTATGCGGGTATCAAACTCGTTTAGCTCGTCTTCATTATAAGTATTGTCTAAACTTAATAAAGGAGTAGGATGTTCTACAGTCTCAAAAATGGATGATATGGCACCGCCCACCCGAGCAGTTGGAGATTGGGGATCTTCAAGACTGTATTGTTTTTCAAGATTGGATAGTTCGCTAAGCAATTCATCATAGCGTAGATCACTCATAATGGGGACAGCCTGATCGTAGTAAGCTTTGTTGGCTTCTAAAAGTAGTTTTCTTAGTTCGAGTACTCGTTTTTTAGTCATGAATTCGTCTTTTTCTTGAAGAGCTCATTACTTAAGCAATCGTAACAAGAAAATTCATATAGTTCATCTAAAGGTTAAAAATTTATTGCGTAAATTATAGTGTCAGGCTCAGACACACCATTGGGTAAGACTAACTCTTGTTTTTCTTCAAATTCTGCAGCTGCTAAGCGTATACGAGTGAGTCGAACTGTGTTTGCTTGAACTCCTGCAAATCGTTCTAATGGTGCTTCAATTACATTATTATTAAATAAAATGAGCATTCTACGGAGCTGCCCACGAATGGTAATTTCCTGATTAAAATCGAAATAGTACGCCTCACCTTGTTCTACCCATATTGGATAAACGGATTCTCTCAAATCACTCCCTATCCTTACCGGTTCTAACTTATCATAGGCAGCATAGACCACAATTTGCAAGGTATCTGGAAATTGGGCTAGATTTTGCAATGTAGTCGAGTCCAAAGGGGCTGTCTCGTCGGTGGTTAACATGACTGTGCCTGTATTTTGATTCTCATCAATAGCAGAAGTTTCAGACATCTCGGAGTTTTGGTTTAAATTCGTAGAGTTATCAGGGTTATCAACTAGATTGCTGCCTTCCAATGAATCGGTGGTAATATTATTGCCAGAGTTAAGATTGGTGGTCTCTTCTGCGACTACTGAATTAGAATTAAAAAAGTCAGTAAACCAACTAGAGATACTACTTCTGTATAAAAAACCGAATAAGAGCGAGCTCACAGTAATTACTGCTAAGACGGCTATAAACACAACACTACTTTTTGAATCCTGCTGTTTACTAAACTGTTTACCCATTTGAGCCCAATTTACATTATCTGACGTTTCAGTGGGCGAAGCAGTTCGGTTAATAGATCGTTGCTTTTTAGTCTTTGGAGCTTTTTTTGGATTGTTCGAAAGATTTTCTGAATAATCCGAGGAATCCATATCGCTTTCCACTTTATCGGTGGAGCTAGGTTTTTCTTGATTTGATACACTAGCAGATATTTTACTTTTCTCTGTGGTTGATTCACTAGCTTGTGGATTATCTGAAGGATTTATTTTTTTAGAATCTGTTGAATTTAAAGGTTCTGTCGCATTACTAGAGGCAGTCGGAAAATCTATTACTTCCTTAGCTTCAGAACTTGTTAAGGTTTTTTTTGTAGCCTCAATCTTTGTTTTAGCATCATAATTGAGTTCTGTTCGAATGAGCGCCTTTTTAGGCGTTGAATCCTCTTCTAAATGATGCTTTCCTTCTTCTTTAGCAAAAGAATCTGTTGGATCGCTAGCCCCTACTTCTTTAAATATGCTATTGTCATAAGTACCTTCTTCCATAGCATCTAAGGCTCGTAGTATAGTAGCTTCCTTGATTTTTAATGCTCGTGCGTAGCTTCGAACAAAGTTTCTTTTGTACGCATCATTGTAGATTTCCGAATTGAAAATAGCATCCGATTCAATTTTCGAAATAATTTCTAAGGATAACTTAGTTCGGCCTTGAATAACGTTAATATCAACACCTAGTTCTTCTCTAATTTCTGCTAAGTCTTTTCCTAAGGCCATAATATAGCTTGTAATGTTTTCTTAACTGATTGCTTTAGTTAGGATAGATCTAATATCGTTTAAGGCAATAACCGTAATTTAGTAGAATTAGCGACAAAACATAATCTGTGAATCTATTTTTATACCTCTTAGACATAATCATCTTCAATACTAAAAAGCGATAATTCAGTTCTAATTTAAAAAAAACTCTGAGCTTTTCCATTATACTGCAAGAATTGTGAAGTCCGATCTTTTAGTCCTGCTGAATAGATATTATATTCTAAGNGAGTTNCCTAGGATTAANANAGAGCCAAAAAAAGAATATTTTTTGTTTAANTCGAGTGACAGTTTGTGTAAAGAAAATACTNTANGACTAATTTGATTCAGCTCTTAATATATCGTTTAAANATAAAACAGCTTTTGGTATTGGGATAGTTTTAGGTATTGCAGCAGTGGTCCTATTTCCTATATCCAGCGAACGGGTAATATCACGGAAGGCTTCTAGGATAAATAGACTACTTCTTATCCTGGAATATGTTTATGACACAGGTACTTATTGTTTTGCTTTATGGAGTTTTCTCAAAACTCTTGGGTTCAATAAAGTGAACTTCATCACCTTAGTTATTGCATAATTTTAGCATAGGCTCTGTAACAGTTTGACGAGTTGTTCCAAGATGTGAAAGTATAATTCTTTGCAAAGTCCCAACAGCTAAGTGTGATATTAGCTATTTTTAACTCATGTCATATCAGAGAAAGAAAAGTGAATGGGAATTGGTGGAGCTACCAAGTGGTTTTCGAACCAGTTTTGGATATTGGTACACGATGACCACTGAGGGTATCGAAAGCTATGTGCCAGGTTTATTGAAGCTATATTCAGTGCAATATTTGGTACGTATAGCTGATGACTGGCTCCGAAGTAGAGAGCAATTACCGGTCTTGGTTTTCATGCTGCTTGTATACAGCCCCCTATCAGTGTCATTAAGTTTGGTGCTAGGTTTGACTTTTTATCTTTTATGGAGAACTCAGCTATCTGCTTTTATTTACCCGTGGGGTCATCCAGGTATTCGATGGATTTGTGAGGACACTCTGTTATATGTAGCATTTATTGGTGGGCTTACCTATGATTCAGTTGTTCCGGAAGGATGGCCGCTATTGGGGTTGTCATCGCTGGAAATCACTACATTGGTTGGTAGCTTCTTGCTCATTAAAACAGGTTTAGTTTTTATGATTCTACAGTTTTTTAATGCACGCTTTAGTAGCAAATACTCTACTACTATAACAGACCGAGTACTAAATATGGTTTTGATTCGCTATGGATATAAGGAGGGACTGTTGACTAGTAATTTAAAGACAATGCAGGAAGAGTTCATTCGAGTCACTAATTATCATAAAACTCGAAAAAAGAACAAATCTTAGTTATTTGATCTTCCCTTGCAAACAGTACCCTAAAAGAGTATTCTATATCTAATTCGATATCATAAGAACGTGCGTATTGTGAACTGCAAATTCCAAGATAGGGGTTTCGATGCCGGACTGAATAAAGCAGGAAGATAGCATGCATAGGCGATTAATCAGTATTTTTTTAGGGACATGATGACTATCGATCGATTGTATCGTACTAGTTTAAAGCGCACAGCTGAAATGATTATACCTTTAGCTAATTCAAAAAATCTTCAAATAATTTCTAGTGCTTATTTGTATGAAATGGACTTTGGAGTATTAGAGGGTGATTATGTTGCGAATTACAGGATTAATGGAAATTCGGATAAACCAGTATTGCTGTACATGATGGGGAGCACCCTGAACAGGTTTATTCGAGAGTCAATGGATTTGTGAAAGAAATGATTTTGGGGTTAGATGAGCCGGAAAGAAGTTAATCTGAGATAATTGTGTTGGTTGTACATGGTTGATTAATTCGAATTTTGCTGTCGATTTGGTTGGGCTATGGACTAAGAAAAATGGATAAAATCGAGTTTAGTAATGGAGCTATTCATGAAATAGGGTGGGATGGACAAGAATTTACTCCCTTATAACTGTATGTAACCGAGCAGTAGCCCTTATGCACTTTTCGGGCTTGATGCTGAGTTTTTACGTATATTATTTTTTTATTCATCAATAAATCTGCCTTAAAAGGGCCACAGCGAAAAGCTTATGAGTGAAAAAGTACGTTCTATGTTTGCCGATATTGCCTCCGATTATGATCGGGTGAATACTGTACTTTCATTTGGTATTCACCATGTATGGAGGGACCGTACCATTGCTGAATCCAGAGTTTCCAAAGGTGAAAGTGTGTTGGATTGCGCAACAGGAACCGGTGATTTAGCCATTGCTTTCAAGAAAGCTGTAGGCTCGGAAGGATATGTATTGGGAACCGATTTTTGTGCCCAAATGATTGAACCAGCCCCTGCTAAAGCAAAAAAGGAAGGTCTTGAAATTGATTTTGAAGTGGCAGATACTATGGACTTACCTTATGAAGATAAACGATTCGATCTAGCAAGTATTTCTTTTGGTATACGAAACGTAGATGATCCTGTAAAGGCTCTTCGTGAAATGGGGCGAGTAGTTAAACCAGGTGGAAAGGTAGTGGTGCTAGAGTTTGGGCAACCAAAGGGATTTATGAAATTTCCATACCAATTATATTCCCAACATATTATGCCTACGGTAGGCGGATGGCTAAGTGGCAATAGAGATGCTTATACCTATTTACCAAAAACGAGCGCGGCCTTTCCCGCAGGTGATAAATTTTTGAAGCTTATGGATGAGTCTGAAATGTTTGCATCGAACAAAGCAATTTCACTCACTGGCGGAATATCGTACATTTATATTGGTATTGTCGGCTAATAACTTTCATATAAATTCAGGAGCATAATGACAATCGAAGACATAAAAAAAAATATCCCTCACCGCTATCCTTTTCTATTAGTGGATCGAGTGGTTGAAAAAACAGAAGATTCTATAAAAGCGTATAAAAACGTGACGGTGAATGAAGAATTCTTTAACGGTCATTTTCCAGGGCAACCCATAATGCCTGGAGTACTGCAAGTTGAAGCACTAGCACAGGCGGGAGCTATTTT
>PCAT01000008.1 GCA_002730655.1 Balneola sp. | reverse complement strand
TAAAATCTGAAAAGCTACCCTGAGTTATGGATAACTCAGCATCGGATTTGTTATTCCGAACATGTTGTAAAATGTTTGGAATTTCTTTTTGCTCGGGCATATGATCAACCCCATTATTGAGTAAATAGAGTTGCTTGGGCTCGAGTTCTTCTAATGCCTTTATAGCTTTTTCAATTTGTTCTGTAGCAAGATCCAAATCAGGTGTTGAACAATCATATCTGCCAATAATATGTCCATACCCAAGAGCTGCCGCATTGAAATAACCCTCTTTTATGTAATATGCTCTAACTTTGGATCCATTTGGAGAAGTCCAGTTGAAATGCAAGGTTCCCAGTCTATTGATCGTATCGGGCATTCCTCTCATGAAAAGAAAATTGTCAATAGAAAAGCCTTGTAAAATCTGGGGTAATTGAGCGGGATGGCCAAAGGGATCAGGAACGTAACCAACGTTTAAGCCTGATCCCCATTGTTTGGAAATAGATCTTCCAATTTGTAGATTTCTTATAATTGATTCACTACTCACCAAGAATAGATCGGGTAGTACATACCAAGGACCGATGACCAAACGCCCAGCCTTTATCAACGAATAAAGTTGTGCTTTCTTTTCGGGTCGAATTTCTAAATAATCCTCGACAAGTACTACCTGACCATCCAAGACAAAGCACTTAAATTCAGGATTATTCTCAAGCATGACAATAATTCGGTCAATCATGCGCACAAGACGCAAGCGGAATTCATTAAAACTTAAATACCAAGCTCGATCCCAGTGAGTGTGAGAGACTAAGATGGCCGATTTGGTTTCTTTATCCAAGTGATTCATAAGTCAAATTCAATCCAATGTACTTAATGTACATATTTATTCATACTTCTATGTTCATGTGAAATTTAGCAATTTTCTATTTAGGGTTAATGCAAATATATTGCTGTATAATATTAAAAAAACGCTTTTATTACCTGAGATCATTTTTTGCCAAGTGTATATTTTTTTATGATTTGTTGACATATTATGTACGTATGTATATAATGTTAATACATATTCAACATAAAATGCATCATACATATTTAGATGCGGATAACCAATTTTTCAGAGGATATTATTATGAAACTTCGCATGCTAGTTATAAGTGTTTTGGCAGGGCTTAGTCTAAACCATTTAAGCAGTTTCTCAGGTGTTCTTGCGCAGCAAAATTCCCCTGCAATTGACAACCTATATCATATAGCTATGAATGGTATTGAAATAGCTGTAGATGGAGAGTTCGAAGATTGGTCCGACGCAAAATGGGTTTATTTGAGCGTGGATCATCCACTCCAAGCATATTTAGATGCCACTGATGCCGAAGGTAAAATGCCAACAAGTCCATCAGATGGTAGCGCCTGGTTTGCTATGAAAATGGATGATGAGCATGTGTATTTTGGACTAAGAGTTCGTGATGATGTACCTATTTTGGCTGGTGAAGCTGCTGGAGCTGCCTTGTATGCATATGACCATTTAAGTGTTTTTCTAGGACTTTACGATCTTGGATCAGATGCATATTCTAGTCCACACTTAGATCTTTTGAATATGACAACAGGTGCCCACCTAATCCATCCGAGTACTTCTGAGTCTATTTATACGGGAAGTACTTATCGTATTAATTCGGATAATGATAACTCAGACCAAACACTAGGTCCAGATTATCACTTAGGCTTACGTGCGGTCGCGCATGATGGGGTTTCAGTGACTGGTGAACAAGTTAATCAGCATAATTTTGGTTATATAGATGCTTCTATTGCCAATACAACAGCAAGTATTCAATCTTGGAGTGATGGGGAAGGATATAATTTAGAATGGAAGGTACCTTTTGCTTCTTTAGCTGGAAGAATTGCAAATAGTACAGGTGACTATTCCGATTTCGATTGGCCTAGTTTTTCACCTGAAGATGGCATGACGATCTCTTTTGATGTTGAGGTTGGAGATGCTGATGAAGCAGGTGAAAATATGAATACGGAATATCTAAGATTGGGAACGTCTAGTAACTTAGCAAACTACTCCTCTCGTTTTGGTTTCAGAGCAAAAATTATAGATATGGCTAATAATCCGATGAATACTCCTCGATGGACCTATCCCATAGATTATAAATCAGAGCAAAATATTGTTTTGGATGCTGATTTGAGTGATTGGAGTGACGCATTCTTTTGGGGTATGAGTCAAGATCACCCACTCTTTACCGAAATCCAAGGAATTCCCCAGTCTCCCGAAGATTTTTCGGGTTACATTGCTATGAAAATGGACGACCAGAACTTATATGTTGCTGTAAGAGTTCGAGATGAAGGCACTCCCATGATTCAGACCTTAGACACTCCTAATCTTGCATTTAATTATGATCATGTAAGTGTGTATTTAGGACTTTATGATATTAGTGACATTCCATCAAATCCACATGTGGAAGGTCCTGGGGAATTCTACATGTTCAGAGAGCGTTTTGCTGGTACAGATACTGCCCGAACAGATACGATAGTTTCAAACCGAACCTATCGAATAAAACCAGAGATTGATAATACCTCGACAACTCGTGGCGCTGATTATCAAATGCTGCTTCGAGCTTTACCTTATGGCATAGAGCCTGTTGAGCCTGAGGAATACAATGGAGCTTATGTTGATACTACCATTTATAAAGGAACAGAAGCTGCAGCTGATTATACCTTGGATGAACAAGGGTACATTATGGAGTGGAAAGTACCTTTTGAGAGTCTATCGGGAGAAATTTCTAAAGGTCAGAACCCACTCCCCGGAAATTATAGGGGGATTGAATGGCCATTATTTTCACCTGAGAATGGAGTTACCGTTTCTTTTGATGCCGACTTAACCGATAGAGACGAGAGAGATGGAGCAAGAGGAATGAACCGTTTTCTTCGTATGGGTGATTTGCCAGCTTTATGGAGAGACTCCAAAAGCTATAAAATGAGAGGGCAAATCGTACAAACTCGTGCTAAAGTAGGCGTTTCAATTGACGAAGATTATACTCAAAATATTCGTCCTTATGATTTAAAGTTAGCTCAAAATTACCCAAACCCATTTAATCCCAGCACTCAGATTGAATTTTATCTACCTAATTCAGTTGAGCTAAGCTTAGATGTGTACAACTTGATTGGTCAAAAAGTAGCCACTATCACTAATGGATTCTATCAATCTGGTATTCATACTGTAACATTCGACGCTTCGGTACTAAGTTCTGGTGTCTATGTATATACACTTAAAACTAGTGATCAGATGCATTCAAGAAAATTTACATTGATAAAATAATGTGCTGGTGAATTCCAATACATCATTTTATTCAAATATGTTCAAATAGCTTATACACCCAAGAGTTGAAATCAAAACTATACCAGATATTATGCACTTTCTTACTCTGTGTTGCTTTGCTAGGGATTCCACGATCTATGGTATGGGCTCAAACCACTGGGAAAATAGCGGGTACCGTTATAGATGTTTCGGGTGAATCACTTCCCGGCGTTAATGTGATGATAAATGAGACATTGCAAGGAAATGCCACCAATGCTGAAGGTGATTATTTCATATTAAATATTAAACCAGGCAGCTATACCCTTACCGTATCATACATTGGCTTTAAGACTATTCGTATCACGGATGTTCAAGTGAGTGTAGACCGAACGACTCGTCTCGATTTCACTATGGAGGAAGAGCTCTTAGAAGGTGAAGAGATTGTAGTCATCGCACAACAAAGTCTTGTNGTCAAAGATCAAACCTCGGCATCAGCTAAAGTAAGTGGTGAAGAACTANTAANNTTACCGGTCCANAGTTTTGTAGAAACGGTATCTGTGCAAGCTGGNGTTAANGAAGGTCAATCTGGNGGNCTACACATACGAGGNGGGCGTAGTTCCGAAATTAAGTATTATGTCGATGGGATTGCCGTATCCAATCCCTACTCAAATGCATTGGCTGTTCCGGTNGAAAANACTGCCGTTCAGGAAGTNGAGGTCATCAGTGGAACCTATAATGCGGAATATGGACAAGCGAATAGTGGAATTATCAATATTGTAACGAGAGATGGATCTAATGATTATGAGGGAACCTTCATTGCCAGTGTAGGCACCTACAGAACGGGTGATTCAGAGGTGTTCTTTGGTTTAGATCAATCGAGTTGGATAGGGGAACAAAGCTATGAGGCTTCTCTTTCAGGCCCTATTCGAAAAGATAAGCTATTCTTTTTCAGTAGTTTGAAAGCAACTTCGTCGGAGGGTTGGTTAAAAGGCCAACGAATTTTCTTGCCTTCAGACTCTTCTGATTTTTCATCTAATAATTCTGATAATTGGATCATTGAAGCCAGTGGGGATAGTTCGATTGTTCCCATGAACCAACGAAAAGGTTTTACCTTTATGAACAAGCTGAGTTGGAAAGCAACAAATAGTATAAAGGTAAATTACTCCATCAGTAAGTCGCTATCCGAGTCTAATTTTTACCAACATTTGTATCGATACAATCCCAATTACCTGCCGACTCAATATTCAAATTCCACAAACCACCTTTTAGCTGTAAATCATGTATTGAGTCCACGCAGTTTTTATAATCTCAGGCTTTCAGCCTATTCAACCCGATTTCAACAGTACGCATATGAAGATCCATTCGATCAACGCTATGCAATCATAGAAGGTCGATCGGGGCAACCAAGTAATGTTTTTAATACAGGAGGGGTGAACAACTATCACTTGGAACGAGCTTCTACCACCTATGCTCTTCGATTTGATATTACACGCCAATTTGGCACCACGCATATGGTCAAAGGGGGTATGGAATATCGCTACAATGATATGGATTTCGAGGAATTTTTTATTCAGGCAAGGCGGGTTGAAGGCTTTCAACGAAGTATACCCCCGATCACCTCTCGTCTGCATAACGCCTATGTTCGAAACCCTGTTGAAATAGCCGCATTTCTACAAGATAAAATTGAAATTGATGATTTGATTGTAAATGTAGGTGTACGATTCGATTATTTTGATGCTCAGACAGTAGTCCCAGTCGACCTTAGAGATCCTTACAATACTGTATCTTTACCTACAGCACAAGCTTATAAGAATGCAGATAGTAAGTGGCAGCTGAGTCCTAGAATTGGCTTTGCCTTTCCAATTTCTGAGAATGGTGTCATTCATGCTTCTTATGGTCAATTCTTTCAAATACCCGAGTATAGTAGGTTATATGAAAATCCTGAATTTGAAGTGCAATCTAGTAATTTCACACAGTATTTAGGTAATCCTAATCTAAATCCTCAAAGCTCAACCACCTATGAAATTGGTTTACAACAGCAATTAGGTGAGTTTATTGGAATCGATCTTACGGCCTATTACCGAGATTTACGAGCATTAATCGGGACCACCTTGTACGAGGCAAGAACGGGAGGTGATACTTGGGGACGTTATGAAAATACCGATTTTGGTCGTGTTCGTGGTATTTCACTTGCTACAGAAATTCGCACGAATATGGGACTTTTAGGGTCTCTAAGTTATACCTATCAGTTAGCTCGTGGTAATGCTAGTGACCCAAAACAGGCCTTTTATGATGCGCAGCAAAACAATGAATCTTCTCGAAATTTGGTGGCTTTAGACTGGGATCAAACACATAATGTGTCAACCACACTAAGTTATGTTCGAAATAAACTGAGCATGGGTCTTATATCGATGTTTTACACGGGCTACCCATTCACCCCGCAAGATATTCAACGTAACCGTATAGAACTTCTTAGAAATCAAGCTCGGTATAATGCGGAATTCTTGCTTGATCTAAGAGCCGCTTATGTCCTCACTATTGCTGGACTAGAAGGACAACTTTTTTTGACGGGTGAAAATTTACTGAATTTTTACCGACAAGATCGAGAACCTAAGATTTTTGCTTCTGAAATCGCTGCTCATGAAGCTAATGGGAATACACTTATTAATGATTTGATAGAATATCGGACTAATCCTGTCTTGCAGAAACCACCCAGAAGTATTCACTTAGGGATGCAATTACGTTTCTAATGAAAAACTTGATCAATATAGCATTTCAAATTTCAAGAAAAGGGCTTTTTTTATCCAGTCTAGCCATTATCTTGCTGATTTCAAGCCACACTTTTGCACAGGTTAATGAATCGGGTGTATTTATCGATTCAAATAGGGGGCAACAGGATGAACGCGTAGATTTTAATCTTACGGGAAATCAGGTCGAATCGATTATTACGAATTGGGGTTCGGTTGGGAATGGTAACGGATCGATTAATCAGGCTGGGGTATGGCCAAGAGGTACAGGTCATGGCCATATTCATGAGATGACAGGAATCATTGTCACCCGAACCAAAGATGCCGAAGGTAATAATGTGACGATTGTGAGTGATGGATATGGGGCTAGCAGTGATGATACCGATATCGATCCAAACACCAATATTCGTTGGAAGTATCAACCCTTGCCTGGATACTTCAACAAAAATGATGAACAGCCTGAAATTGCGAATGCTCGAAACCCTAATTCATGGCCTTCAACTTGGCCCGATAAATCCTCGGAATGGGATGGCGCATGGAATGGCTATTTCGGGTTGAACCAATTTAATGCCGATCAAGAGGTCTTCTATGTAATGGATGATTTGTCGAATACTGAGTATTCTTATTATCCAATAGACGGAACAACCGATGGAGGCCTTGGCCTTCAGGTACGTGTCCGACTGTTTCAGTGGTCCCAAGCTTTGGCTAAAGATATACTCTTTATGCAATACGAAGTTTCCAATATCAGCGACAGGGATTACACAACTCGTTTGAGTGAGTTACCAATCATCTTTGGAGGGTATACCGATGTCAATCCCGCTGGATCTGGAGCTACTGATGATGCAGCAGGATTTGATAAGGATTATGACATTGTCTATGGTTGGTCCAGCACGGGGCAGGGAACGTGGACGCAATTTAGAGATATAGCCCCAGGTTATGTAGGATGGAAGTTCTTGGAAAGCCCAGGTATTGATACAGATGCTGTAGATAATGATGGAGATGGATTACTCGACGAGTCTAGAGACAATGATGCAGGTACCTATGAATTCGGTACCTGTGGGGTGTATGCAGATTCTCAGATGAGATGGTCAGGTGATGAGGATTGTGACTGGAATGCACTTCTAGATGATGTAGGGAGCGATGGTATTGGACCAGATCAAGAGGGCTATCCTGGTCCTGATGCCGATGGTACGGAGGGAAATGGTCGCCCGGATCAAGGGGAACCTAATTTTGGCCGCCTGGATAACGATGAATCTGATCAAGTGGGTTTAACCTCATTTTATGGGCCTAGTTTTGGTACGGTTAATATTCACAATGAAGAAACCATTTGGCCGAACATTCAGCCCAATTTTTTTGACATCCCATTACAGGGACAAAATCAGATTTGGATCTTTGGGTCAGGTCCATTCTCACTTCCGAAAAATAAAACGCAACGTTTCTCCACTTGTTTTGTCTATGGGTCCAATGAAATTGCCATGTTTCGTTCAGCTCAAGTGGCTCAACGTATCTTTGATTCTGATTACCGGTTTGCTACCCCGCCACGTCAGCCCGAAGTAAGAGCCATCCCAGGAGATGGTAAGGTGACTTTAGTATGGGATGACTTGGCAGAATATTCCCGAGACCCTATTTATGGAAGAGACTTTGAAGGATATCGAATAATTAAATCTACAGATCCACAATTTACCGATGCCGAAGATATTACCGACGCCTTTGGTAACGCCGTCTATAAGCGATCTGTTGCACAATTTGATAAAAGAAATGGATTAAGTGGTTACCATGATCTTCAATTTGGAGAAGAAATTGGAGTTCCTAATGGCGTGCATTACTACATGGGAGATGATACCGGTCTTCAGCATTCATTCATCGATGAGGATGTGGTGAATGGCCGGACCTATTATTATGCCGTAGTTTCATATGATGCCGGATACATCAGCACTTACTTTTCCGATGGTATTTCTGAAATCGAAAATCTACTTCCTATTTCACCTTCAGAATCTCCGGCAAGTATAACCGTTACGCAAGGCGTGATCACTAACTTTGATCGCAATACTGTTCAGGTCAGACCCAATCCTAGGGCATCTGATTATGTATCTGGGGTAATAGATACCGATGATCTTTCAACCATTTACCAAAGCGAGGGTTTATCCACTGGTCGCATTCAAGCCGAAGTGGTGGATGATGCCTTACTTAAAGATGATAGATACACTTTGGTTTTCCATGAAGAAGAGTTAAATACAAAAGTTGAGTATAGGACCTCTCATTTTAGCATTGTTAATGCCGATGGAGATAGCCTTGCCCAAAGAGTAGAGGTTCCAACTTCTTTAGAAGGTAAGGATCTCTTGGAATGGACCTATGAGCTTCTCGATGAAGGCCTATTATTTTATTTCCAAAATCAGATAGCTGATGAAATAGATACACAACAACAGTCGGGTTGGAGTTTAGACAGTAAAACCAATCTAATTCCAGCTATTCGGCTACATCCTCCTACCTTTGCTCAACCCGATCCCGTAGTTTGGCCTATACGTATCACTATAGAAGTAGGAGATGGTACACAAGAGTTAGGTATAGCCTATACCTCCAGCACGGGGAATAATTCCTTTCCCGTCTATTTTAGACTTTATGAAGTAGGTACTGGTGTTCAAATACCATTTATTTTTAACGAAGTGGATAGTACTGAAAATGGAAAAATTGATGCGGGCGAACTCATACAGCTTGCCTTTAAAAAACGAGAAGATCGCAATCGCTTGACTCCGACTTGGAACATAGCTTTTGAGCCACCTGTAGATGCTAATGGTCTTATTTTACCCAGTTTTGAACATGTATTGCCGCAAATGGGGGATGTTTTCCACTTAAACACAGCCATTCCATTTGGGTCTCAGGATCGTTTTGAGTTACATGCTAGGGCGGCTTACTTAAATGAAGCCCCAGAAGCATCTATTTTGGAGAAAATTCAAGTGGTACCTAACCCTTATGTTGCCGCCAATGTATCGGAGGCAAAACCATTTCTAAGTGGTAGAGGAGAACGGCGCATTGAATTTCGAAATCTACCCAACAGTTCGTCTCTTAGAATTTACTCTGCAAGTGGTGTTTTTATCCGTGAGTTACAAGCTGAAGATGGCTTAGCTGTATTTGATTTGCAATCGGAAAAAGGCTTAGAAGTTGCATTTGGTTTGTATTTCTATCATTTAATTGCGCCTGGTGTGGGCGAGAAAACAGGAAAATTTGCCATTGTTAACTAGATATGAGTAAGGAATCAATACATATCATCTTAGAATTTTGGAAGGTCTTGCAGCGCTGGGCGATTAGTTCTAGCTCTAAACATTGCTCTCGTTTCGTATATATGTTATTCGGTTTAATGTGGATGATCCCAAATTGTTTGCTGTTGGCGCAAAATCAAGGAACTACCGCTCTATCATTTATCGAGGTCCCAGCAGGCGCTCGATCGATTGCAATGGGTGAGGCATATGTGGCTGTTGTTGATGATCATTCTGCATTGTATTGGAATCCTGCTGGTATGACTCATGTATCTGGTAATCAGGCTGGATTTCAGTACACAGAGTGGTTTGTTGACACTCAATTATCCTATGCATCAGCGGTCATTGGTCTAGATAAAGGATTCATAGGAGCTCATTTATATCTTTTTGATGGTGGACTTATGGATGTAACCACATTATACTATCCAGAGGGAACTGGAGAACAGTTTTCGGTTCAGGACATTAGTCTAGGCTTAAGTTATGCACGGGCTTTAACCGATAAGTTTTCTATGGGAGGGACGCTAAAACTGGTTCAGTCCAGAATTTGGAGGATGAGAGCAAGTAGTTTAGCGTTGGATTTGGGATTTCAGTATCAAACACCTTTAGAGAGACTAAATTTAGGATTTAGTATCACCAATTTTGGTAGTGAAATGCGATTGGATGGGGACAATACCTTTGTCCGAATCGATCAAGACCCACAAACAGCAGGTGATAATGATGGTATCCCTGCCAATCTATATATAAATAGCTGGGATTTGCCACTGATTTTCCGAATTGGATTCGATTATCATGTGATAGAAACACTCGATCATTCGGTTAGAATTGCAACTGATGCGGTTTATCCCAATAATAATTCTAATTATGTAAACATGGGCATGGAGTATGGGTACCGTGATATAGTGTTTATAAGATCTGGTTATGCCCATTTATTTTTGACAGACAATTATGGACAAGGCCACTTTCGAACAGGTATAGGTCTTCAGCTTTCAAACAAACTTCAATTCGATTTTTCTTACAGTGAACGAGGAGATTTGGGTAGTGTGAATACCTTAGGATTAAGTGTAAATTTTTAGTGGACAATCATGGTAGACTTAAATAATACAGAGGAACACTTATATGACCTGGTAGCTCGGGATCTGAAGAAGAAGATACGAGAGTATTATTTCGGTAAAGAAGGTAAAATCCCCAATTACTTACAGCTCACAGAAATGTATGATGTGAGCATGTCTACTATCAAAAAGGCTATGAAAATACTCAACGAAGAACATGTTCTCGTGAGTAGAGTAGGTAAAGGAACCTTCGCAAATAAAGCGTTTTTGGAAGGTAATTTGAATGGCGATTCAATTAAGAAGAATGGTTCAGAGCATCATAAAACGGGAAAAGTTGGGTTAATGATTCGAGATATAGATGGTCCATATTTTTCTGGAATCTATAGAGCTCTTGCCGATAAAGCAGATACCTTGCATCAACAGTTAATGCTTACAGTAAGTCGGGATTTTCATCAGCAAGAGGATTCATTGCTTCGGATGATGATGGCTCATGAGGTGGACGGAATGTTATTAACCACTCGCAGGAAGTCCATTTTTGGAAGTTCAATCTATGATTTACTCTATGAAGAACATATCCCTACGGTTTTACTCCATGATGTTTATGATGCTAAATTACCCATTGTAGATGTGAATAATTATTTGGGAGGATCATTAGCTGCCGAACATTTACTTAAACATGCCAAAGGTAATTTATCGGTTATTGTAGGAGAACATGGATTTCGAGCTGATGATCTGCGTTTAGAAGGTTTTTTAGACACCCTTAAACAACATGATATTGATATTGAAGACCGCTGTCATGTCTTTCGTTACTCCTTTGGCACAGAGAATACAGCTTTTGATGAAGGCTATAAACTAGGGATGTCTCTAGCGGTTAAAAACCTAGACATTGGTGGAATATTCTTATTTAATGATCTAATAGCCATGGGGTTTCAAAAAGCTATGCTTGAGCGAGGAATTTCTATACCCGATGATATACGCGTTATTGGTTTTGATAATATTGAGCGCTGTACCGAAGCACGAATCCCGCTTACCACCATCGAGGTGCCTCGTTACGAAATAGGAGTAAAAGCGTATGAAATACTCCGAAACTTTATGAGAGATGGTCACACTAAAGTGCCACCTAGGACCTTAATTGACCCTAAACTCATTGTTAGGGAATCGGCGTGAGAGTATTCATAATTATAATGTGCATAGGCTTTTCTTTGGTTTCTTGTTTTAAAGGACAACAGAGTCCTATCTTTTTAGAACGTCATTTAAGTGAAGATTTGAGAGGAGTATGGCTGACCAATATTGATAGTGATATTCTTTTTGATGCGAATCGAACAAAAGA
>PCAT01000007.1 GCA_002730655.1 Balneola sp. | reverse complement strand
ACCAGGATGCGTTCTTGACATTGAGGGACATTGTTTGATCTTCATTGTATGGCTGCTTAGACGAACACTGAAACAAAAATGTAGCTGTTAGTAAAAGAAAAAATAGCGCATAACTAAGCTTCTGCGGTGTACTAAATACCTTTATTAAATACGTTGGGCTATGATACATAATGAATTGGATATATAGGATAGGAATTATTAGTAATAGTATAAACTGATGTTTAAAACCACCCAGAGATAAAATGTTTTTTTGGATTGTATTTGGTATTCGAGAATACTATTCCATCGCAGCTAATATTCGCTCTACCAACCCGTTCATCCCAGTGCCTTGAATCCATCGAGCGACAACAACCAAATCGTTTTTAGGGTCTACGTATACCATATTATTACCCGCACCCAAATGCCAGAAAGCTGATTTAGGAGCTGCTGGCATAGCTTCGCGATTGGGATTTAGGAAGTAGTTCATATACCCATAATTTGGTCGAGCCTGTGTGGGATTTTTTGACATTCTTATCCATTCCTTGGATACAAGCTGCTCGCCTTTCCAACTTCCTTCACGCAAAGTCAGTAACCCAAAGCGCGCCTGATCCCGCGCGCTAATAAACATCCCTCCACCCCAATGACCTCCTCCGCTTACGCTTTGCATCTGTTTTCCATCAATCAGTACCCAAGAGTTTTCGTATCCATGCCAACGCCATGTGGGAGAGGCTCCAATTTTGTCCATGACGCGTTCTTTGAGTACTTGGGGAAGCGGCTGCCGCCATACGTTTAAAGTAGCAAGAGCTAGTAGGTTTACTCGCACATCGTTGTATTCCCAAACATTTCCCGGCGTATGACGCTCACGAGTGATCCATTCACTTCGCTCTCCGGAGGGACGGTCGGCCCAATCGGGTTTCCCGAATAGAGTTCCCTCCCAGTCTGAGGTTTGTTGCAGTAAATGTTCCCAAGTAATTTGGGTATTATGATCCGTAAGAAAGGGCATCAGGAAATGGGCCTCCCCCACTTCGGATCCTTTATCTCTGTTGTATATGTCGTCTATAACCAATATGGGACCCATATAAGGGGCAACTTTGTCGTGTATATCTCGAATGAGACCATCGTCCCAAGCCAGTCCTACGGTCATGCTCAAGAAACTTTTGGTCACGCTGTGGGTCATATCGACCCGAAATGGGGTTCCCCACTCGGCCACGATGTATCCATTTTTTATAATAATACCAGTCATTTCTCCCCGGCTTTTAAAAGGCCCTATACCCTCACCAAATGGTTCTCTTCCAAAGGTACCATAATGGTTGATTTCCATATTCCGAGGATTCTCACTTTCCATAGAAATGGCATAATCGATGGCTTCTTGTAACTTTATGGGATTAAAGCCAGAGGCTTCTGGGCTCAATATTTCCCACTCCCCCCAATTATCTGGATAGTAAGGCTCGGTAATGGCGGGGTTTTGAGCATTTGTTGGAACCCAAAAAAGAAAGAGAAATATGGAAATAGGAGTTAGGAATCGCATGGTATAGGTTCTAATATTTAGCAGGAGCGCCGGCGGCGGCCAAGCTTTTTTGGATAAAATAACGAATATCGTCATTGGCATTTTTCAGATCCTCTCGGCGCAGGTACATCATGTGTCCGCTCCGGTAACCTTTGAATTCGAGACGATCTTTCATTTTTCCGGAAGGATCAAGATGCCACATAGTATATTTTGCGTCGTAATAGGTGGTGGCGCCGTCGTAGTAGCCGCCCTGAATAAGTACATGTAGGTATGGATTTTGTGCCATGGCACCACGTAGTTGTTCACCGGTTCTGTCGCCACTTCGATCCCAAGGACTTACTGGGCCAAACATATTGTATTTTACATCGGTGTCATAGTTGAGCTTTTGCTTAAAGTACATATTAATGGCTGGTGTAAAGGAATGAAGCCATGAGGTAAGTTCAGAGTTAAAGTCAGGACGAGTTCCGGCATCCGAGCGATCAAGGCCTTTGTAGCGTGAATCTAGTCGCCCTATAGTATGGCCTTCATGTCGTAGTAGGTCTTTCCAAAAAAAAGAGGTGGGTACATCTAGGTTGTGTTGTCTGATAACTTCTTGAGCTAGCCCAGAATAACGCGCAAATTGAGTGATAGCATGGTTTTTTTCATCAGCACTCATCCAAGCTCCTTTAGCAAGGATGGGGATGAGTTCATTTTGGGTAAACTCTTCCGATGTCGCCAATGCATCGAGAAGGTCTAGGGACTGAAGATCTTCTGGAAGCTGCTCATGATACCACGCGGCGGCGGTGTAATACGGCAAGCGATTGGCTTGATTNACAGGACCGGACCGGTCGATTCCTAAACCAGTAGGAGACACCAAAATGACCCCATTAATGTACATCCAATGACGGTTTTGAAGAACGTTAGCTAATCCTGAAACACGCGTAGTCCCGTAACTTTCGCCAATAAGATATTTGGGAGAGGCCCAACGGTCTACACGGCTTACAAAGGTGTTAATCCATTCGGCCAGATATGCGATATCTTGATTCACCCCGAAGAATTGTTTGTGGTCTGCCTCTGGATGCAGAATTCGCGAGTAGCCGGTATTCACGGGGTTTACAAACACTATGTCCGCCACATCTAAAATGGAGTAGGGATTATCCTGATATCCATAGGGTTGAATGGGATAGCCTTCGTCATCAATGTTTAAAACACTTGGTCCGGTATATGCCAGGTGCATCCACACTGAAGCTGAGCCGGGCCCTCCGTTAAAGGATATTACCAGAGGTCTTCGCTCGGAGGATTCCACATCGGTACGCTCATAGAAGGTATAGAAAAGTGAAGCTTGTACAACGCCATGATCGTCCCATACCGGCTGAGTTCCGGCGGTGGCGCGATAGGGTACTTTTTTGCCATTGATTGTGACGGTATGATCGGTTACCGATGCCGATTCGGCGGGGAGGATTCGAGAGACCGTTATTTGTGGTTCATGTGTACCTTCGTAAGCATTTGGGTCCAACCAAATTGATTTATTGGTCGTTTGTTGAGCAAATAACGTTACTTCTAATGCTCCAATGATCAAAAAAATTAGGGTTATAAAAAATACCCGCGAATTGCACATTTTCAAACTTATCATAGTCCTTGTTAATTTTACTTTGGTTTATTCGAATGTATTTATAAATAACTATAGATTCTATCTAACATATTAGATTTTACACTGCATACATGAAATGTAATCTGGATTATCCTTGTACCTTTGTTTCTTACTTTCCTTGGAACCATGACTTACAGGATTATTTAGGAGATACTGCCTCATCTAAAGATATTTTTAATTGTTGACTACAGGCCGTTTTTTCGAGTTATACTATTGATAACCCATTCTAGCTTCTTCCCGATTATTTGTTTTTGGAGGCTTGCAAGCGGTGGTGGGTATTAGGGAGTAATTTATATTGTAAATAGACTCTATACTTGAATTAATCTTAATTTTAAATGAGTTTAATAAAACATCCTATCTAATAGCTTACAAACAAAGATAAATTTCATATTTTCTATAACTTAAATTAATATTTATCGTAATATTTAATAATAATAGTTAGTTTGATCATCCTTTAGGTTTTTAGTTAAAAGACCGATAACTATATTAGTCAATAGAAGGGTAATTAGAATTGTTATTTCCATGGATAAATGGGCAAAATGGTTTAGTAGAGTATTTGTTTCAACACTATTTTTGATTGTGTCGAACTATGTCTATGCTTCTGGGAATAACACATTTAGTAATTATGAACTACAAGATAGCGCAGTAGTTCTATTACCAAATAGTTCAGGAATAATTGGTAATAATTTAGTATTTGGATTAGAAATCGATAATTCAACAGGTGCACATCTTAACAGTATACAATTTGGGTTACATTTTGATACAACAATGGTTGGGATTGATTGGTTTAATCCAGATCAGCAATTTTTAGAGGGTTTTACTTATTTAGTCAATGATTCAATACCTGGTATAATATACTTTTCTGCGATTTCAGCTGGAAACAATTTTTACAATGGGCAAGTAGCTCAGTTGCAGATAGAATTGAAAGCGACTGGAAAAACAAAATTTGAGATTGAAGATTTACTATTTAATGAAGGCAATCCTCCCGCTTCTTCTTTAGGAGGTCAATTGACAATCTTAGATCCAGATACCATTCCTCCAATGAAACCGCGTCAGCTTACATCTAAATTAGTAGATGCTAAAACGGTACAATTAGATTGGGTAACTGGTCAAGACTTAGATCTAAAGGGATATCGGATTTATATGTTTGAAGGGAACCTTGATACCGAATGGACTGAGGATGAGCTAAAAAAACCATGGCATTTAAGCGGAGTTGACTTAATTGATTCACTTATAGTAGATTCACCGGCTCCTATTAATCAAGTTCTAAGTAAACAAATAGATGAACTAAAAGATTTGACTCACTATCAATTTTGGGTTACGGCTTTTGATTCCATTGGTAATGAAAGTCTAGGTGAATTTGTTAGTATTAGATCGGGAGATACAGAGCCACCCAAAAAACCTAATTTCTCAACGGTTCAACAAAACGGCTCTCAGGTTTATTTAGAATGGACTGCTCAAGAGAATTCCGATATAGAGCAATATGTATTGTATCGTTCTGAAAATCTCTTTTTTGATGGCTTAAAGGAGAATAATATTATACTACAACGAGTGACTACGACACCTGGAGATGTAGAAAAAATGGTGTTGTTTAATTGGGATGTAAACACTCAAACTCATCAATTACTCCTAGATAAGCGAGAATTTCCTGATTCTGTAGATGCATCTTCTATTGATGCGCTTAAGTTGTTAGACATCTATGAAGGACCAATTTCCTACGACAATACTGGATCTGCTTGGATAACCTATTATATACCTGAAGAAATAAGTGAATCAGTAATTGAAGCTTCTGATTATGCCGAAAATTTTCGAAAACTAAATGGTGCATATGGAGTAAGTGTTGATATAGGTTTTGAGAAATTCAGTTCAAATGAAACTTCATTTGAACTAGTAGGAATGTTTGGCTCAGAACAACTCAATTATACAGATTCTGATATAATTAATAGACATTCATACAATTACACTCTAGCTGCAATTGACTCCTCTAATGGCGATCCACTCATTCATTTCGACCCCGCATTGAAAAGTGAATTTTCTGATACTATAAATGTGATTACACCTTTCCTCACATGGCTTGTAAATAAGACTGGAGAAGGTGACTATGAATTTATTCAAGAAGCGATTGATGGCAGTGAACCAGGAGATACTATTTCTGTAGATGCCGGGGAATATCAAGAACAACTAAGAATTAGTCATCCTCTTACCTTACGAAATACGGCTCATTTTGAAAAGCCACGCATCATTAAACCAAGTGATGTCGATACCTTAATTATGTTGAATGCGCAAAAATTCACTGCTAATGCTTGGCCTCTCAATCATGGGTTACATTTTTTAGGATTAGATATTTCTGGAACTAATGATGAAAAGAAATCTGGTGTTGGGATTAGCCTCAATTATGGTACGAGCATGAGGTTAGAAAAGGCATACATTTCCCACTTTAATCAAGCTATTACAGGATCTCACAGCTCTTATTCTGTTTACAATTCAATATTTAATGAAAATTTAAACATATCAGAGCATAAAAATCATTTATATGCTTCGACACAAAAAGAAGACACCATTAAATATGTTCATGTAAATATATTAAATACGAATAGTTATATAACAGATTTAGATGGTGCAATAGATTTTGAATTTCAAAATAGTATTATAGCGGATAGGGTAGAGCTCCAAATCGGAGAAAAGGGATTTCAAGGATCAGGAGTTAAATTAACTAATGTTGCTATTGATACTAATTTAGTTAGAACGGAGCGTGATGAAGTTCAAGTATCACATGTTGAGTTATTAAATAATCAAAATTCTTCTTTAACACATATCAATAATATTGACCAGATTTTATTTAAATCATTAGTCGTGTCTGAAGATTTATCTAATTATCGTCTGCAACCTCAGTCAACGGTTATTGGAAGAGGAAATCCTTCTGTTAATATACCGTTCGATTTTTTAGACCAAAAAAGAGACTCATACAAAGATGATTTAGGGGCAATAGAACACCCAAATGTTACCCCGGATTTGTTTGCATCTCCTAGTGTAAATATAATGCAAATAGATACTAGTTTTAATGATGGTCTTAATTCTGCAGTACAGATTAATATAAATTATCCTGATTCACTCCTTTCAAAACTAGACGCTATTTATTTGTCCAAGTGGTCAAATCAGGATGAACTACTTCAAATTGACACACTAAAGACAGGGACATTTATTGATTTTGACGTGTTTGTAGGCGCAACTTATAGTTATTCTGCTCAAGCGCGGATGTATGATATATATTTAGGCGAAATTTCTGAGAAAGAGTCAATATTTATTAATGAAATTGCACCCCCACTTGATGTAGATCCGCCTACTTCTCCTATTAATTTAACAGCGAAACGTTTAGATACAAGAGTATTTGATTTTGAGTGGAAAGTAGATCCTTTTGATGAACTGTCACACTTTAATATATACAGAATATTATCCACTGAAGTTATAGTAGAAGCTTTTATAGATACAATAGATGCAACCTGGTTGTGGTCGGGGGGTATTTATCCATTAGATGAATTAAAAAACAAATCTATTGAGCTTTTTGACTCTCTATCAATTCCCTTTGAAGCATTTGAACAAGCAAAAAAGGATTCTATTGAGTTACTATTTAACTGGGTTGATGACAAAGATCTAAGCATTCAGACTTCATATACCTACTGGGTAACATCTGTTGATTTAGCAGGAAATGAGGGGGACGCACGATTTGTAAAAATACAAACAGGGGATGATAAACCTCCAACTCCACCGTCAAATATTATTCAAATCATTCAAGGCGATAAATTAGTACTTGAATGGGAGTCTAGTCCAGATGATGATGTTAAGTGGTATAAGATATACAAAGGATTAGATTCAACCGCAGTATCATTATATGACAGTGTAGAAGTGGATGTTAGAATGTTTGAGGATAAGATAACGGATTTTGGTGTCCAGACATTTTACCGAATAAGTGCAGTGGATTCTTCTATATCGGATCCTTTATTTTCTTTTGATCCGGCACTTGAAGGAGAGCTGTCAGAGTCAACGCCGGGATATGTTATCGATATAACAGGCCCATCTAAACCAATCATTGAATCGGTATATAGTGCTAATTCTCTCGTCGAAATTGATTGGGCGTTAATTACAGATCCTGATCTAGAATATCATAATATATATCGTGGCTCACATCCTGACACTGTGGAAGTTATTGATATTACACCGGCTGATGACACATTTTATAGTGATTCTACTGTTGAAAATGGGTTGTTATATTATTACTTCATAAGCGGTGTAGATTCATTATTAAATGAAGGTGATTTATCAGATGTTGTTATTGGAACGCCATATAACATTCAACCTTCGGTTGCCCCGTATGAGGATTTATACATACATAATCAAGAAAGTGACCAATTTGAATTTCCTTTTGTTTTTCAAGGATTTGATGATGACGGGCTAATTGATTCTACGCTTTGGTTAGTTGGTAATGAATTAGTTTCAGATGAAAGAAATCCATCTATTGATATAAGACAAGGATCTAATCACATAACAGTTATTGGTATTGACAACGATGGCGCCCGTGACAGTTCTAGCTTTTCGGTTTATGTTGATGCTGGTTTTATTGATTTAGGAACTAATTTAGTTCCAACTAGTGGGTTATCAATTTTTGGTAATAACTTTAGTTTCCAGCCCGATGGTAGAGGTAATTTAAGTCTGATGACTCCAGAAGAATCAAATGAATTTATTTTAACGGCACCATTACAAGCACCTGTAGCTATAGCATCGGATTCCAGTTTTTACTTGTTATCAGGTACTCAGAAACTTAGTAAATACAGTCTATTCAGTTGGTGGAAACATAAAATCACAGTACCCTATTGGTCTTCTTCAACTGGTGGGGTTCATTCAGCTAGTCCAGTAATTGACGAAAAAAGAAAACGCCTATACCTAGCTTCTATGGATAATCAGATTTATGGTATTGGCATGGCAGCAGGAATCCAAAAATGGAGTTCCAATTTAGGAGGATCAGGAATACATCCAGGAGTTATTATATCCGAAAAATATTTAGCCCAACCAAACAAATTAGGGGATATCATCTACTTTGATTTAGACGCTTCAATATCTT
>PCAT01000006.1 GCA_002730655.1 Balneola sp. | reverse complement strand
TCCGGATTTATTTGTCGGTAAAGAACCCCAACCACTAGTAGCAAACGAAACTACGTAGGCGGTCATTCCATCAGCAGAAAAATCCATTCCTCTTGGACGGGCATCATCAAAGGGTCCGTCACCCTCTAGTATTTCCCAATGAAGACTATCAAGAGGTGTTTCATTATCAGTTCCTAGAGTTGAAGTGTCAAAAGAATACCATGTTTGTGGTGTCCAGGGCGCTGCAGGCACATCATTCATAGATCCAGCTCCTACCCATATATGTCCAGTAACAGGATGAATATCAAATGATTCTGATTTCATACCAACTAGAACGGTGTCAGCATCTCCAAATGAAGAAAACTCATCATCTCTAGAAAATCTATGAATCGCTGCATTTGTATAACCAGCCCACCATATTGTATTACCATCAGCTGATACTTGTAAATCTCTAGAATAACTACCTGGAATAGTAACTAATGTTTCTTCACCTGTTAGATCAGCCCCAAATTTTACGAGCGGTCCTGCAGAAGCAACTACACAACCAACGTACACATTATTAGCGCTATCTGTGGAGGCCTCAGTTAAAGAACAACCTGCGCTTGGATCTACCATGGCTATACCAGAACCATCAGTATGATCAACTTTATACAAACGATTGTATGCTGATATGATAATATCACCATTTGAATCAGCAGTTATACCACGGCCAGAATAACCTTCATATTTTCCACCATCTGTTGCATCAGTTTCGTCAGGATACCATACACGCCCTAGCGTATCGGCAGAACCATCAGCATATGAGATTACTTTAAGTGGTGAATATGACGCTTGAGTTCCGTCTGGGTTGTAAATGTATACTACCCGTGTACTGAGAGTATCAGGAATACCATCCGCACCTACATCACGATTCATCACAATAGTTTCTGTAGGATAATAAGGCTGTATCCATATTTTTCCTTCTCCATCAACAGCAACACCATGGACATCACTTAATGAGTCTTGATGAGCTTGGAAAGTATCGTCATGTACCCACTGCGCATGAGTAAGTACAGGAACTAACATCAAAATTAATAGAGTATATAGTTTTGTTACTTTCATATGTTCTCCTTTGTATCTATTTATCATTCTTTATGTTATTAATTATTGTTTAGGTATAATATCACTTATTAAAATTTTATCAGTAGACTCATTAAAAATATTAAAAATCAGGCGCACTCTTCTTTTGCATATTTATCTTTATTACTGAGTTTACACTGCCCTCTACAGTTGTTTCAATTGTATTGGCATATAAAAATTCACCTGCATCCCAATCCAGTGAAGTAACGCTTGGATAAAGTACGCCTGGGTATAATGCACCAATTGTTGACCCATCAGCTGAGATTTCTAAAATACTCTCAGCTCTATTAGTAGCAACATACAACATGCCATCCTCTGAGATTGCGATATCAGTAAACGTATCATTTGGATCAATATCACCTAAAGCAGAGCCCAAATCAGCAAATTCCTCTACGCCGATAACTTCAGAGTTATCATTGAGGTTGGCCTTCCATATTTTTGGCCCAGTTTCGTCTTTCCCCAATAAGTAAAGAGCCGAGTTGAAATAGCTAACACCACTGATATCTGCCTCAAAAGGGAATATCACAGTATTGTCGGGAAGCGTATTAATATTACTAATATTCACGCGGCTAGACTGAGGTATGTGACGCACTAAGTGAGTGTTGTTTCCGACAAGCCACATATATCCATTATCATCCATGTCAAAATTCAAAAATTTAAATGGGTTTGGCATAATAAAATGGGCACCTTCTTTTGCACCCTCAGTTCCTAGAAATACAGCTCTAATTCCCACGCAAATATACATTCTATTATCACTACTAAAATCTATAGCATCAAATTTAAATCTGTTATTGGCTAGTATAAAATTACTCACCTCTTCACCTGTCGCACTTATATCAATTTTATTTATACCTAGGGGCGTACCAGATTCTGTAACGGCCACATAAAGATCTCCATTATTATCCAAGCCTAATGATACAGGGGTTTGAGATCCAGAAACAAAACCCGGATATACCTCTGCAATTGGAGGGGATAATTTATAGGTTAAAATGTTGGAGAAAGTTTCTGATCCAGATACTAATGCTTTTACTAAAATAGTATCACCAATGATATTTGGTGGTCTAACCTCAAGCTGAGTTGAACTTGCAGAAAGTATCAGACCTGCAACACCTTTCTCACTTGAATTTGAAAAATAAATTTTATTATCTGAAAGATTTGTTGAAAAACCAGTTCCATTTACTGTAATGGCGTCCACTCCTGATAGATATCCCCCTTCTGGGGTAATATTTGTCAAGGCGGGCGCAGATCCGATTGCTTGCTCATCAGGATTCCAGATAGAGGTAGCTTGTTCATCGCAGGCAGACAATAGACCTAGCACTAATAAGTAAGTCAGAATGTATATTGGTCGCATCATAGCTTTTTGTATTAAATGTCTTGTACTTTAATTCACAAATAAAGTTAAATCGCAATTCTGAAGGTCAAACGATTAACGTTACTAAATATCCCAAAATCTGAGTAAGAGTAATCCACTAAAAGCATTTGATTATTTCTGAGGGATCCTTTCACTCCAAAGCCAACAGAGTATCCTTCTTCATCACTAGGGAAAAGATACCCGCCACGCAAGAAGAATAAATCATTAAATCCATACTCCGCACCTACTTGTATTTGCTCATTGTAATCGCGCGGTCTGTTTGCGTCAACATTTACTATAAGAGCGTGACGTTCTTGGCTCAAATCTGTAAAATCGATTATATCCATGGATAAACCCATTTTAAAAGTGAGAGGTAATTCATGATCCCGAGAATCAAAGCTAACATCACGCGAGAAGTTTGTAACTGACATAGCAAAATTCAATGATTCAAATCCAGTACGGTAAAAAACACCAAAATCTACTATAGTAGTCGAAGCAGAAAAGCTTTGTTCAATTAATCCGTTTTCATTATCTATCCCAACTATACCTGCCCCTAAATCTTGGGTTACGAATTTGACATTCGCACCGACTGCAAATTGATTTGAAATACTTTTAGCATAAGACAAACCAGCAGAGAATGCCGTTGGACTAAACGTACCTACGTCTACATATCCTCGCTCGTTATCGGCTCGAATCGTCCTCTGTAATTCACCATATTCCACATTAACCATATTAAATCCTATAATCCCGAAACGCCCTTCTAGTGGCTGGATGGAAGCCGCTACAGAAGAATAGTTGATTCCTGCAATCCATTCGTTCACCGATCCGGTGAGATCAACTTTTTGAGGACTCCAAGCCATAGCAGATGGATTATAAAATTGATGCCATGCACCGCCCTCCATAGCTGTAACTGCATTAGCCATTGCTGAGGCATTAGCATAGTTGGAAGTTGATAGAAATTTCATGGCAGTTTGCGCTCTTTTACGTTGCTGTGCATCCGCTCCATCAGCGCAAAAAAGTACTATTAAAAGTGTAAGAATGCTTATTTGCGTAAGATATCGTGTTAACATCATATTCATATTTATATTCATAATGCGCTTAGAGGATTACAACAAATTTCTTAATAGTTTTTTCACCAGTTCGTTCATCGTTACCTGTGTTTTCGATCACGGCGATATAAACCCCACTCGTTATCTTTTGGCGTTCGTCTGTGAATAAATCCCAATAATCATCACCTGAACCATCAGTATGGAATATAGTCTTGACCTTTTCCCCTAATTCTGTGTAAATAGTTATTGTACATTTACCCGGTATATCAAAAAAAGCAATGCGATCTTGACCAGACTGCTCAAAGCTAAGGGCGTCCGAAGCATTTCGAATGTAAGGGTTGGGTACAACTCGAATAGCATCTTCGGATTCACCTTGTGGACGCTTTAGCCGAGCTGGATCATATGTCTGCGTGTAATACCTATTACTCCGCAGCGCACCTGCCGGAGTCATTGCTGAACCATCATTATCACTAGCTTTACCAACAGCTTGTATATAATAATAGTAATCTAAACCTCGAATGGGGCCACCCGCTGGATTTAAATCATCATCAACATATTCCCGAGCATCAGGCCCAACAATTCCTACCAATCTGTAGGTGCTATCTCTTCTTTGCCCAGCACGATAAATCTCGAACCCATCAATTTTAGCTGCATCTCCTTCATATATCCAATCCATATAAATACCATCACCACCACCATTTACATTAAATACACTTGGCGAACGCGGTGGTTCAGGAATTTTTAACCCATTTAGGTATGCAGCTTTAGCACGGCGAAAAGTTTCGAAGAGTACATCTCTACCCTTAAAGAACTCTTGATTCTTTTCTTTAGCATCTATGTCTCCATTTTTATAGGCTTGACCAACTTCTATACCTTTTTCATAACCTATACCACCTACAGCTTCTGCAACTACTATTTTTATGTCGTCACCAGGTGCCAGGGTCCATGGCCCGAAACCCATACCAGAGGACCAACCACCAGATGTACCTAAACTTGGATCTCCTGAGGGCTCCTCAAAACCTGCCTGCCCTGTTGGCTCCACTATGTAGGCGTGTCTGGGAATACGGCCTTGTGACATTAAATCGTACTCTTGTATCATTTTAGCTGAGTTGAATGGATCATTACCTGATGTTAATGGATCATCTGACCCAATATGATTCAATGTAACAGGTTGATTTGAGTCGTCAGCCTCATTATCTGGAGAGGTATCGGCATGAATTCTTACTGTTCCTACAAATTGCCATGCTGCTAACCGTCCTGTAGTATCCGCAGGAGTAAGGCCACCTCTAGATATATCCGTTGCACTTGGTTGCCAAATTGGGCCTCCTACATTATCATACAGCGTAAACTGAGGGAAATAACCATGCCAAGAATAGTTAGCAGTAATGTCATCAAATCCATAGTTTGGTCCAACTCCATCTCCAATACGGTCATTCATCGTATTAATGCCCCAACCAGTTGGATTACCAATAGTGTAACGAGTTTGTCCATTCACGGCCCATCTTCGTTGGTTGTAGATCATAAAATCTTCTACAGTATTATTAGGTAATTCTATGTCTGAGTCTGCATCTGTATTACCCGTATTGGTAAAGGTATATTCAATAATGTGATAATTTTGATGATGCTCATTTGCAAAAGCAATGATTTTTCGCTGCATTGTTATCCCCAATACAGTATTTACTACATTATTGATGATTTTATCAGGATCAATGCTAGGGTCAACTTCATCTACACCAGGATCTTCCAAAAAACTTAATGCCCCTTCCACATTAGCTTCTGGTGATGGAAACTTTGCAATTGTTTTAAATTCGGTTGGGAAAAAATAACCCTGCCCAGAAACCCTAGGTCCTACATGAATTACTCTAACTGGATACTGATTACCTGCATCATCAATTACATTTTTTGCTCCCATCCAAAAACCTTTGGCCGCTTGCATATCTAAACGAGGGTATATGGCTGGGTAACGAAACCCATCCTGTTGGCCTACATTTCGAGCAATTTCAATTTCATTTCCGAGATCAACGTAGAAGTTTTGCAGGGCTCCAACTTCCATCCATTTTGTTTGCTGAGCCTGTAAAGCAAGAGGCATCAATAGCACAGCAACGATAATGGATACTAGACTTGAACTAATCTTATTATTCATATTTTTTTATTGATTAAGACTAAATATGTAAGTTTTCGGATGCATGCTTAGAGTTTTCCTTTTAAAAGCTTATTCTAATTCCGTACCGAACAGCACGTGGATTGAAGAAGGTGAAATATGGTTGATTAGGCATGTCAATATACGCTTTTGTATCTAATACCTCTTTCACATAATCATTATCTGCTGGATTAAACGTACCAGTTAATTTATCGTATTGATAGTAATCTTGGGTGGCAGAGTGCCAGTAAAGTGGTCGCTCATTTGGATTAGCAACGGTCTCTAAGTTCACCACACTTACGATGGGGACAAATTCAACACCAAAATCACGATAATCACCTGGCTTATCATTTCCTGTAATAGGTGGTGAGGGATAACCATTACCTATTTCATCGAGTATTTCTTGGGGTAGGTGTAGAGAACGCATGTAATTCAATCGGTCACCTGCTAATACAAAACCTGGGGTGTAAGGGGAAAAATAACGATGGTTCAATACATTATTCAAATCCACAAATAAACTAGCTCGAACACGATCTGCAAGCTCAACATGTTTACTTAAACGTAAGTCAACATTCCAATAATCATTCCATTGTATATTATTTATGATACCTGGTATGTATCCACCGCCCGTCCAGGTTTCATAGGCACCAGATGTCCAGCGGTATACGAAGTTAACATTCCATCCACCAATTGGATAAAAGCTAGCGAAATTAGGACCTAATTCTTCGGGTACTAAAAATTCAATACTTACATTGGCATAAGGTTGAGGTACCGATGGAAACACATCATTAGCGGTTGTTGTACGCTCGTATTCTCGCTGTTGTGCTGGATTTTCATATGCTCGCGCGAAACCGAATCTCCCACTTCTACTCACTTGGTATGTATAATTGGCAAACCCTCTCAGGTAACGGCCCAGTGACTTTCGAAAGGTTAGCTCTACACCTCTAACATCAGAGTAGCGATTTGCTTGACTAAGACTATAATTCACCGAAGCATCTCTATTGGTATACCGTACACTTAATGGTTGATCGGTAACATCTCGATAAAAACCTGCTATTTTTATAAGAAATTGATCGAAGAGAGACTGCTCATAACCTAATTCATAGGCCACTGTCTTGGGTAAGGCTTTGTCAGGGTTTGCCAGAGATGTAACTTGCTGTGATTCTGGATATATCCTGATATAGTACAAATCATCTGGTGTAGGTAACCGATAAAAATGACCGTAATTAAAATAAAACTTAGATATTTCTGTTATTGGAAAAGAGACACCTAAACGAGGACTAAAACGTAATACTCCGTCTGGAGTAATAGTTTGAAGGGTATCAATCATACCTGCATTACCAATACCCAAAGAAGGATCATAATCATTGAATGCATACCATTTTTGACCTTGAACATAGTCCATACGTAAACCGATATTAGCAATCATACCCTCAAACTCTAATTTATCCTGCACATAGGCCGACAAGCGCAAAGGACTTGTGTCCCATTTGTTAGTTAAATTAGATGCAGTTAAAAATTGATCTACTCTAGCATTGTTGGTCTTGTTGTCAATAAACTGGAAATCTATACCAGCCTTTACTAGGTTTATTCGGTTTACCTGAGAAGTAAAGTCTGCACGAACATTGTAAAGAGTATTTCTAGTAGTATCGCGTGCATTACTAAAGCCAAGCCCCATGTTCAATCCAGAACCAATGAACTGCTGTGAAAACCCGTAGTATCCAAAGGGGGCTTCATTGGTAAATTGTCCATCTGCAAATTCTATATTCTGGTCCAAGTTTCGTGAACGGCCAATTAAGCCGTCGAAACGTTCATGATTAACGATAGCTCGAACTTCATAAAACGAATTATCTGATAAACTGTGAGTAAAATGAATACCTCCAAGAAACTGGCGTTGCTCTAAAGGATTAAAGTAATCGCTTGAAAACATAATTGCGGGGGAACGTTCATTCAATGTGACAGCACCTGCAATACTTGAAGCACTACCACCAAACAGAGACGCAGAGGCTCCCGTACGACTTGCATTAGTCCCAATACTGTATCGGTATGAACCCTCTACCGATAATTTCATACCCGAAGCAACATCACTAGTTAGTTTCAATAAGTGATAATTCATTTCATATCTATCACGGCTAAGTGGTACAATATACATTCTTTGTGTTGCTCTTGTAGAATATGCAAAGCGTAAATTACCAAGTGACTTACCAATACCTGGAATTGGTCCAGATATGGTTGCATCCAATTCATAATCAGGCTCAGTAATACCCAAGTCTTTACGATGTTGAAATCGAAACAAACGCTGAGCCGCGTATGGGGTTAAGTCATTAGTGGGATCATCATCAGCCAGTAATTCCTCAGAAACTGCATTCCAGCCACGAAATTGAGGGTATTGTATACGTGTCCAATAATCCCAAGCACCCTCTTCAAAATTTTCTCCCGTTCCAGTGAAAGCCACCTCTGAGTCTAAATAAGGCCGTAAAAATGGGTTGGCCATTGGATCATTTATATCTGGACCAAAATGCTTGCCCTGTGGCGGAAGCATTCGGAATATTACATCCATATTGTAGCTATCTCTATTCCCTTCTTTTGTAGTGACACTGACAAGGCCAGATTGTATATTTCCGTATTCAGCATTAAAACCACCTGTCTGTACTTGGACAGAATTAAGTGATGTAAACGATATTTCTGAGGAAGCTGTGTTACTCCGGGTAGAACGTTGAGAAATACCATTGACCGAAAATTCTGTATCAGAAGATGCCCCCCCACGTACACTCGTACCCCTAATTCCAGCTCCCAAGCCAATCACAGATGCAATATCCGTAACAGGTAAACTTGCAATTTCTTGAGCCTGAATAGATGTCACCGAAGCTGAGACATCTGGCCTGACAACCGGTTGTTCTGCGATTACAATAATTTCTTCTCCTTCTATAGTTTGTTCTTGTAAAGTAAAGTTAACTTCTGTTGTTAGGTTTTCAGCAACGTTCACATTTTCAATAACGATTGAAGCAAAGCCTATGTAGGTAGCTCTTAGAGAATATATACCTGGCTTTACGTTTAGGATTTGGAAGAATCCATCTTCACCAGATGAAGCACCTTGTAAAGTTCCATCAATTAGAATATTAACACCAGGCAGTACTTCACCATCAGCATCTAATACCGTACCATTAATTTTGCCAGCTTGTGCAAATAGTGAACTAGAAAGAATAAAGATGGAAATGAATACAGCAATGGAATTAAAAAGCTTGTTGGTTTCCATAAACTATTGTTTTGACTTCTGTTTTTGTGAAATATGTGAAAAGCAATTCAAGGCGGAATGTAACTCTTAAATTATAAATGACTTAATTTTTACAATACTACCATAAGTAATAAAAAGAGATAATGTTTAAAATTCCACTTCTTATATCTTATAATTTTAATGGGCTTATGAGCTGTATGAGGTACTGTAAAATAATGTAAACAAACATAATCAAATAAGCTATAAACTGAAGGGCTGTTAGTNTAAATTGAAAGCGCTTTCAATAAGTCCATGATTTTATGCACATAAAGGGTTAAGTACTAATCATAAAATTTAGATTCAGCTGGATTGAGAAATACTCGAACTGTGCATTTTGGAGTCTTATGCTACAGCCTGTAGAAGATGATTGTTAAAATATGTTTACAAAAATTAACAATCTACAACGAACTAACATTAGATAATAACTAAGTGATTGAGTAAAAAAGTGGAGGTGCGGGGAGTCGAACCCCGGTCCGAAAAGGCAGTCCTGCACATATCTACATGTTTAGTTACTGATTTAGTTTCACCACAGAACGAACCCAGTAACTCAGTGAACTATAGCTAGTCTGAAAAAATTCACATAAACTAGACAGACGGCCAGTGTATGCTATCCTGTCGGAATCGTCGCTCCGAATGGGCACAGACAGGCGTGCCACCCATGGAACGGCTTAGGCTGTTAGGCTGCTAAGCGGTATGAGTAATTGTTGTCAATTACATTTAGTCCATAATGGATATTTAACGAGAACCATTGGACATCCTCGACATGCCACGTACGGATTTACTCTTCCCGTCGAATCCAGTACACCCCCAATAAATCATAGAACAAACGCTTATAAATAAAGTAATTCTAACAGACACTGAGAACGAAATTACTTAAATTTTTGTATCTAAAATATACCAAAATTACTATCGAAATAATACTCTTCAAATTACTTTAAAAGACTACATCTGCGTCATAAAAAGAGATCTTTACATTTTCTTACAAAACATGCTTTATCTGATTCGAATCTTTGCTTTATCGACTTCTTTTTTGATGGTAAACGCACTTACAGTTAACCCTGCTCAAGCCCAAAATAATACGTCTGCCCTTTCAGGTTACATTAAAGACGCCGATACGGGAGAAACTTTAATTGCAGCAAATATTGCACTTCTAGAAATCAATAGAGGTACTACAACCAACACATTGGGGTATTATACTCTTACCAATTTACAGCCTGGCACTTATACTCTAGCTGTTAGTTACATTGGATACCAGTCCTTTAGTACAGAACTAAACTTAGCTACTGGTGAAACCCAACGGTTTGACATTGAACTTAATCCAAAGGTTCTTTCCGGGGAAGAAGTTGTGGTTGAATCGACCCGTGAGCAAGAAGCCCTTAAAAATTTAGGTAGGGCTCAAATAACTACTCAAACCATAAAAGAACTACCTGCTATATTTGAGGCAGATGTGTTTCGCAGTATACAATTCTTACCAGGTGTAAAAGCAGCTTCTGACTTTTCATCGGGGCTTTATATTCGTGGAGGCAGTCCTGATCAAACCCTTATATTGTTAGATAGGACCACTGTATACAACCCTTCTCACTTTTTTGGCTTTTTCTCTACTTTCAACCCAGATGCTATTAAAAATGTCCAACTATATAAAGGTGGGTATCCACCGGAATACGGTGGGCGCCTTGGTTCGGTCCTGTCTATCTACAATAAAGATGGCAACCGTAATCAAACCAAAGCTACTGTCACTCTTGGCATGTTAGCCTCAAGGGCTGCTATTGAAGGCCCTATTCCCAAAGGCTCGTATATGTTTGCGATGAGAAGATCTACTCTTGAACCGCTGCTTGGAGCACTTAGAGCAAGCAATGACAACATCCCTTCGCTATTTTACTTCTTGGACACCAATGGTAAATTGAGTGTCGATATTGGGGAAAATGATAAACTATCCATGGCATTTTACTCAGGAAAAGATAGAGTAAATTTTCCCTTCGGAGATGATGCCGAGTTTAAGCTAAACTACGGAAATCAGACAATCAGTGGAAATTGGACCCATATTTTCAATGAAACGACTTTTTCTAATTTCGTGGTAACCGGATCCCGTTATTTCAACTTCCCATATTTTGAAATTGCTGGAACGCCCTTCAAACGAGACAATAACATTTACGATTTATCTTTAAAAGCTGATATTGAGTACCTCCCAAATGAAAAACATTCCGCTAGTACAGGCATATGGGCAGGAGTTTTCACATTTCGAATTCAAGATCAATTTGATGGGCAAAATACCTTCGGACAAAGAATTCATGCGCAGTATGCCTCTTGGTACGTACAAGACGAATGGCGTCCTATTGAGCAATGGAAATTCCTTGGCGGATTGCGCGTCAATACCTTTTCTGATGGTTCATATATCCGATTAGAACCCCGCTTATCTGCTGAATACTTACGATGGAATCGGATGAGGCTCCAAATTGCATATGGAAGATATAATCAATTTTTTACTTTAATTACAAATGAAGCTTTCTCTGGTTTTGACTTATGGCTAACCTCTGACCAAGGAATTAAACCGGCCTTTGGAGATCAATTCATTTTAGGTGTAAAGACAATTCCGTTTAAAGGATATGGCTTAGATATTGAAGGCTATTACCGAACTATGAAAGATTTATTTGAACTTGATCCCTTTTTACTTGATGCCGCAGGATTAGCTTATGCTGATCTTTTTCGTTTTGGCGAAGGAAGCGCTTATGGGGTTGAAATATTATTTGAAAAGAGACAAGGTTATTTTACTGGTTATCTAGGATATACTTGGGGATATACCTGGCGCAAATTCCCTGGATTCAACACCGATCCTACTATCCAATTATCATCCGGAAAAATAGCAAAAGCCCGCTTTTACCC
>PCAT01000005.1 GCA_002730655.1 Balneola sp. | reverse complement strand
TATCGGGGGTTGTGCAGGATCTAGATAGAGGAGTTGTAGTAGGTGTGCGTAGTTTCGGAAAAGGTTTAGTTCAAATAGTTAAACCTTTACCATACAACAACTCAATGAAATATACTATATCAAGGTACTATATTCCTTCTGGAAGGAGTATTCAAAGTCTAGAGTATAATTACGATACAAATAATACAGACTTTCAGCGAGTAGATAATAATATATATAAAACTAAAAATGGTAGAGTGGTACGTGGAGGGAGGGGCATTGAGCCTGATCTTCAGACTGATACAGAAATACTTAGTTCATTCCAATTGGAGCTGCTGCGGTTGGGATTAGTTAGTGAATTTATTCATCAATTAGAGCTGCCTATAACAGCCATAATTGATGATGAGCTTGTTAAAGTCATATCTAAACGATTCATGGATAATTTTGACCCCACTCGTTTGCAGATATGGAGTGAGATGTTGTCATTGACCGACTCGCTAGGTTATTCTTTAAATGATAAGAATGCATTGAATGCTAATACAAAGGAGTCTATATTGCAAATTAATGATCATATCTCTGAAATGGCTAAGGTTAACTTAATCGAAAAAGCTGGAGAAATAGAAGTGGTATTGGAGTTGGAACTTGTACGGTTCTATAAAGGAAACCAGGCTTGGAAAAGAGCTAGTCTAGCCATTGATCCAGCAGTGATTTCAGGAATAAAGCTTTTGGATGAATTGCAAGATTATTATTCAATAGTACAATAAGTTATGGCTGCGAAAGCCGATTTGCATATTCATACCACCTATTCTGATGGAAAAAAAAGCCCATCAGAGGTTCTTAATTTGGCAGTGTCCAAAGGGTTAAAGGCCATTTCAATAACCGATCATGATACCGTTAAGGGTTATTTAAAGGGAGTAGAAATATTAAAATCGGAACAATTACCAATTGAATTAATATCAGGTGCAGAATTTACGGCTTCCTTTAAAGGCAAAGATATTCATTTGTTGGGCTATTATTTTGATCCTTATCATAAAGAATTATCAGAGTACTTAACGACATGTTCAGTACAACGAAGATGTCGAATGAAATCTATGATAGAATGGCTTAACAAAAAAAATATTGAGGTTGATTTTCAAGAAGTTTTAGCTATACCCAAACAAGCCACTTTAACTCGTCCTCATTTAGCTAGGTTATTAGTAGAAAAAAACTATGTAGCCAATCAGATAGAGGCCTTTCAAAAATACTTGGTTATAGCTCATGAGGAAACACATCAGCCCTATTTCTTAGATGCCAGTTCACTTATAGCATTGGTGCGAAGAGCGGGAGGTGCCACCATATTGGCACACCCTGGGAAGTTATTTACTCAGCCAGAGCTTGAAGAAATTCGAATGCTAGGTATAGATGGGGTTGAATGTATTCATCCTAGTCATTCATATCAGCAACATAATTACTTTGTAAGATGGGCTCAAAAAAATCATCTACTTAAAACAGGAGGGAGTGATTATCATGGACATCTAGATTTTGGCTATACTCCAATTGGTACGGTCGCGACTTCCTATTATAATGTAATAAAGATGAAGGCAATGACCCAACAAAGAAGAGCTTTAATTCCCAATAATTAATATAAATCATGAGTAAAAAACTAGGGGTTCACGAGGTTTCAAAAAATATAGAAATTGAAGATGCTACCGTGGGTATTGTGGTTTCAAGGTGGAATTCTATGATTACTGAAGCAATGTTAGCAGGTGCTATATCTACTCTAAAAGCTAATGGTGTAAAAAAAGACTCTATTACGATAGTACATTGTCCAGGGAGTTATGAGATTCCACTTACCGCACAGTGGTTATTAGAAACTAAACGCTATGACGGTATTATTGCTCTAGGTGTAGTAATTCGAGGAGGCACTCCACATTTTAAATATGTGTGTAATGCAGTAAATCGAGGGGTAATTGATTTAAATCTGCGTTTTTCAACTCCTGTTACATTTGGCATACTTACAACAGATAATGTACAACAGGCTTTAGATAGAGCAGGGGATAAAGGAAATAAAGGGTCAGAGGCAGCCCTGGCTCTTTTAGAAATGATAGCAATACGACAAAATATCAAGTAGCTTATAACGTCAAAATAACTTTTTATGAAGATGGTTTAAGAGATAGCTTTCAAAAATAGTTGCCTGATATAGCTTGTGAGAAATAAGCAGTTTAGCTTAAAACAAAAGCACTTTATTAGTGCTTTTTTCTTGAATAAGCACTAATAAAGCTCTAATTTAGTAGTTTAAAGAAAATCAACATTTATTCCTTTGAAAGAGCTAAGTCTCACTAAAATTAAACAGACTCAGGAAGACAAGAATCGGCAAAAAGAGTTAATAGATTCAGGTGTCATACCAGTGCATATTGCCATCATTATGGATGGTAATGGGCGATGGGCTCAAAGTAAAGGGAATATTAGGCTTTTTGGACATAAGGTAGGTGTGGATTCTGTTAGAGATATCACTGAGGCGTGTGCTCAGCTCGGGGTTAAATTTCTCACCTTATATGCTTTTTCGACGGAAAACTGGGGTAGACCAAATGCTGAAGTTCGAGGGCTAATGCGATTACTAGTATCCTCTCTTAGGAAAGAGGCGGATAACCTACATCGAAACAATATTCGTTTGGTCACCATTGGCCAGATGGACCGATTCCCTGACGATTGCATTAAAGAATTAGATGAGGCTGTATCATTAACAGAGGATAATACAGGATTAGAGCTATGTCTTGCACTTAGTTATTCAGGTCGATGGGATATAACTGAGGCCGTGAAAAAAATTGCTAAACATGTAGAGAAAGGTAGATTAGCTCCTAATTTAATTAATGACCAAATGATTGGTGATCATCTTTCAACCGCTAGTATACCGGATCCTGATTTAATTATTAGAACTAGCGGTGAATATCGTATAAGTAACTTTTTATTATGGCAATTGGCTTATTCTGAATTGTATATATCTGAATTATATTGGCCTGATTTTAGACGTAACGAATTGTATGAAGCTATTCATTCGTTCCAAAAAAGAGATCGAAGATTTGGGAAAGTGTATAAAAATAAAAAAGACGAAATAAGCGACTAGTTCGTTACAGTAATATTCATCAGTTTGAAGGATTAAATATTGTTTATCAAGATATTACAGACTTTAAATAATGCAACAAAGCATTCGCTAAGGAATACATTCGTGCTTATTGTATTGGTGCTTTTTAGCAGTTTTTTTACTGTTTACGCCCAACAAATACAAATAACAGATCCTACTCTTGAGACCCCCGAAGAATATCGTATTTCCCATGTTCGAGTTCAGGGTAACCAAAGCACGCGAACTCAATTTATTATCAATACAAGTGGATTGGTAGAAGGGAAAGTAATTACTTATCCAGGTGATGATATACCGAGTGCTATAAACCGTTTATTTCAAGTTGGTTTATTTTCTGATGTAAAAGTATTTATCGAAAATCAATCTTTAACAAGCCTAGGTATACTCATCCAAGTGGTTGAACAACCCCGAATGCTTGAATACAGGGTAGAAGGAGTTAAGAAATCAGAGGCTGATGACCTAGAAAATCTAATCAGTTTGGTTCAAGGTGCAGCAATTACGGATGCAAATCTTGTACAAGCCAAGCGTACAATTATTCGGTTTTTTAAAGAAAAAGGATTATGGGGAACTGAAGTGGTTACTCGGGTAGAAGACTCGGAAGAAATAGAAAACCGATCCATCTTATATTTCGATGTTAAAAAAGGGAAGAAATTAGAAATTAAGCACATTCAATTTATTGGATTAGATCGGTTCACTGAAAAAGATTTATTGAAGGTAATTAAGCCTATAAAAGAAGATGCTTGGTGGAAATTTTTATCAAAAAAACTCTACAAACAGGAAGACTTTGATGAGGGAGTGATTAATCTAATTACCCATTTTCAAGAAGAAGGGCATATAGATGCAAGAATTGTTTCCGATAGTTTATGGGTAGACGATTTTGGAAATGCTGAACAAGGACTACTTTTAGCCTTTACCATCTATGAAGGTCCTCAGTACAAAGTCCGAGATATAAGTTGGGATGGTAATACTGTATACACAGATGACCAATTGACACAGTCTTTAGGTTTTGAAGTGGGGGATATTTTTAATCAAACACGCTACGATGAAAATTTAAACTTCAACAAAACCTCTACTGACATAAATAGTTTGTATCAAAATATTGGCTATTTATTTTTTCAAGCCATCCCTACCATCTCTAAAGCTGGTGAAGATTCGTTAGATATTCACTTTGATATTTACGAAGATGAAATTGCGACTATCCGAAAAGTAACCTTTAGTGGAAATACGCAAACCCATGACGACGTTGTAAGAAGGACACTACGTACAATACCTGGCGCTACCTATAGCCGTGAAGCTATCGTTCGTTCGGTTCGTGAACTCAGTACCTTAGGATTTTTTGATCCACAAAATATCACCCCTGACGTACAACCCATTCCCCAAAACAAAGAAGTAGACGTATCTTTTCTTGTCGATGAATCTGCTAGTACCTCAAATTTTGAATTTTCTGGGGGGTATGGTGGACGCGCAATTGGTGCATTAATATCTACCCGTCTAAACTTTAACAACTTTTCGTTACAGAGGGCCATAGCTGGTGACTTTACACCATTTCCTTCAGGCGACGGACAAAACCTTTCATTGGGTGTTCAGGTGACAGGCACAGGCTTTCAAAGCTATAGTTTTGGATTTGTAGAGCCTTGGCTAAACGGAAAGCCTACTTCATTTGGCGTAAATCTTTCTTACAATTTTATTCAGTACCGTGGCTTTTCTGAGAAAAATCGACTCTTTTCATCATCAGTTTCTCTTGGAAAGCGATTACGATGGCCCGATGATTACTTTTCGAGCAGAACTTCACTAGGGTATCAACTGTATGATGTTCAAGGTACAACCTCCTTTTTATCAGCTGGAACCTCTTCAATTATTTCAATTAATCAGACCCTTGAGCGGAATTCATTGGACAATTTCATATCGCCAAATAGAGGATCTAAATTAGGGCTGTCCTTTGAGATAGCGCCTCCGTTACCAGGCCTTTCAGAATACTATAAAATCAAGACAGACTATCAATATCACATTCCTATTGTAGAGAAATTGGTACTGACAAGTCAGGTGAACTTTGGATTTATTGGCTTTTTCACAAATGATAGGCGGTCTAATTTCCAGCGGTTCTTAGTCGGAGGAACACAACTCCAGCAACGGCAAAGTTTTTTGTATGATAATATCGATTTACGAGGATATCCCGGTGGTAATGATGGTAGCATAGCACCAATAATAGATGGACGGCAAGTTGGCGGGCGAGTTTACAATAAATATTCCTTTGAACTACGGTATCCAGCGGTCAGTAATGAGCAGCTACAACTAATACCCTATGCTTTTTATGATGCAGCAAATGCATTTAATGAATTTGCAACTTTTGATCCATTTAATGTCAAGCGCGCAATTGGGTTCGGTACCCGTTTATATCTACCAGTATTAGGACTTGTTGATTTGAGTTATGGGTACCGATTAGATAACATAGAAGGGACTAACACACTTGCAGGAGAATGGGAATTTTTGTTTAATATTGGTGCACCATTTTAGTTTATGAAAAAAATATACCAACACAATTTACTAAGTTTCTGCAGAATTTCATTTTTAATTAGTAGTACTATAGTAATACTAGTTAGTACGGAGATAAATGCTCAGGATCAAAAAATAGGTTATTTTGAGTCTGATTTAGTCGTTGCACAACTACCCGAATACGCTGGTATTGAACAGCGGTTACAATTATTGAGCAGTGGGTGGCAACAAGAAGCACAAGAAATGTTAGACAAAGTAAATGCTTTAAAAGAAGATTATCAGGCTAAAGAAATTTTATATACTGAAGAGATTCGAAGTCAAAAAAGAGTGGAAATTGAACAAAAGAAAAAACAGCATCAAACATTTCTCCAGCAAAAGTTTGGTCCTAGCGGTGAATATTTTCAGCAACAAAGTGATCTATTAGAGCCAATACAAAGAAAAGTTTTTAGTGCCGCACGGACTGTCGCTCTTGAGAAGGGATACGATTATATCTTTGATAGAAGTGGTGATATTTATCTGATTTATGCTAGGGTTGAATTTGATATAACAACAGATATCTTGTTCGAGTTAGGAATAGATTTGGAAAATTAGCCTACAAATTAGGGTAGGTAATTAAGTAAAAATTACGGTATTTTTTGATTTATAACTAAAATGACGATGAAACAAACTTTTTTATTTTTCGCGTTCACTTGTGTCTTTCTGTGTACTGCAGGAGTTCATGCCCAAGTAAAAATTGGATATATGAATCCATCTGTGATATTAGCACAGTTGGATGAAGTAGCTGTCGTAGATCAACTAATCGAGCAACTTGTCCAAGAAAGAGATTCAGAATTAATGTCTAAAGCCAACCAACTTCAAAAAGATTTTGTCGCTTATGAAGAAGCTAGAAGCATGCTTAACGAAGAAGCTCGATTAATAAGAGAGAAAGATCTATTAGATCGAGATCAGCAACTTCAGCAAGAAAGAGAAAATTATCTTAACGAAATCACCCAGAAACGAGCACAATTACTTCAACCAATAATTGAAAAAATAGATCAAATAATGGCGGAAGTAGCACAAGAAAAGAGGCTAGACTTAATACTTAATGAAGCAACTTCTTATGGTGATGCAATAGTGTTTTTTAGTTCCGAAGAACTTAATATTACCCAGGAAGTACTCACTAGAATGATTGTTTCTGGAAATAATGATGAAAATTAATATCAATTCAATAAAACTATCCATATGCGAACGTTACGTGTTGCAATTATTTTATTTCTGAGCATTATTCTAAATATCCAAGCCCAGGCTCAGTCAACCAATTCAGAGTTGAAAATTGGATATGTCAATCCGCAGTCAATCTTAGCTAACATGCCTGAAATGCGTGCAGTCCAACAAAGATTGCAAAATTTCACTGCTCGTAAGCAACAAGAGTTGTCAACTTTAGAACAGGAATTTCAGACTCAAGTTGCAGAATATCAACAAAAGGTGGCTGTGATTTCAGCAGAAGCACAGAAGCAAGAAGAAGCTCGCTTAGGGAAACTACAACAAGAGCTTTTACAAACTCAAGAGATTGCTGAACAAGAGCTTGCACAACGCAGGGACGAATTAATAGGTCCACTACTGGAACAAATAGGCTCAGCTATTGAAACAGTTGCGCAAAAACAGGGTTTATCCTATGTATTAAATACCACTACTAGTTCGGGTGATATGATTGTTTTGTATGCATCAGAAGACTTCAGAGCTAAGTTTGATATTACTCAGTCGGTAATGGAAGAACTTGGGATGTTTAACTAATCTTTTACAAAATAGTATTATTAAAAGCCCATAACTTTTTTTCGCTAGATGAATCTTCAATAATTATTTTAGGTGAAATAGGAAGATTACCTAGAAATCTAGTTAATACACTCGACGCTTTCTATTTTTAATATAATCCTCGAAAATAAATCCACCTAAATTGTCTAAACTTGAAAAGTAAGCTTTTCCTTTATTTGCTTCGGTCATTTCACGGATAAATTGTTGTAGATATGGATCCGATGCAATCATAAAGGTAGTAATGGTTATTTTTTCTCTTCTGCATTTAACTGCTTCGTCTAATACTTTATTTACAATTTTCCTATCTAATCCGAAGCTGTTTTTGTAAAGTTTACCATTTTCAAACATACAAGAAGGTTTCCCGTCTGTAATCATGAAAATTTGCTTATTCGCAAACTTTTTGCGTAGTAATATATGACGTGCTACTTCTAGTCCCTGCTTTGTATTAGTGTGATATGGACCTACTTTCAAGTATGGTAAATCTTTCACTGAAATGTGCCATGCTTCATTACCAAAAGCCACGATGTCTAATGTGTCTTTTGAATAGCTGCGCATGATTAATTCAGACAGAGCCATTGCAACCTTTTTTGCTGGAGTGATTCGATCCTCACCATATAGAATCATAGAATGGCTCAGATCAATTAAGAGTACTGTAGAAACTTGAGTGTGATAATCTGTTTCATATACCTGTAGATCGTCTTCTGATAAATTCAATGCATCAATACTACTGTGTTTAAGCATATTGATCATGGTACCGGTATTATCAAGATTGACAAGCTCTTCATGACCATTCCATGGGCGTGTTTCGGATTGCCGCTCTACTCCTGATCCATAAAAATTTGTTCTATGGTCTCCTTGTCCGCCTTTTCGTAAACTGCTAAATATCTCATTTAGTGATCGTTCACGCAGACTCTTTTCAGTCTTGGGAGTAATGATCATGATACTAGTATCATCGTCCTGATTTATATACCCCTTGTCGTTTAAATCTTGAATAAAATCTGCTAAGCTATAGGTTTCCTCAAAACTTTCGGTTATTTCATACTCCTTATCAATATTCGTCAACCATTTAAGTGACTGGGATACATCTCCACTAGCAATGGTTAACAATTGCTGAAATAAATCCAACAAGGTTTCAAATGGGTTTTTACCTGAGATAGGTTTTAGATGTTTCCAATGAGTATATTTATAATTCATATAAATACAACCATTTATGAATTCTAACTCGTTCCGTAAATAGTTCATTTAAATAATATTTTTATCTCAATTTCAAAACTGGTAGCCCTATGAGTAGACTGGATATTGAACAAAAACTATGGGAGGAAGGCTTTAACCGTATAATGGGACTAGATGAAGTTGGAAGAGGTTGTTTGGCAGGTCCGGTAGTGGCAGCTGGAGTTATTTTAGACCCAAATAATCTTATAGAAGGGATACAGGATAGTAAAAAGTTATGTTTGTCTGAACGCAGGCGTCTCACTAAAGAAATAAAAAAAAAGGCACTCTATTGGACTATTCAAGAGGGTAATTTAGAAATGATCGACCGACTTAACATACTTTGGGCTAGTTTAGAAACTATGGATATGTGTGCTACTTCTGAAGGAGCTAATCCCGATTATTTATTAGTAGATGGCAATCGCTATGTGTCAACACCTCTTGCTCATCAATGCGTTGTGAAGGGAGACAGTAAAAGTGCGTCAATAGGTGCTGCTTCTATTATTGCTAAAGTTTACCGAGATGAACTCATGGCTAGCTATCACCTAGAGTATCCAGAGTATAAATGGAATCAAAATGTTGGGTATCCAACCAATACCCATAAACAAGCTATAAAAGAATTTGGATATACACCTCACCATCGAATTAGTTTTTGTTTAGGGACCACTAAGGTTCGCCCACTTAAGTGATAAGTCCTTTAAGATTTTCAAAAAATATCTTCAAAAGATTCATTATAAAAAACCTTGATTTGAGGGTCGGATTTTAAACACATAGTTAGAGTCAAAAAATTTGTACAAATTTATTAACTGTAGATACTTAGCTCTCTTTTATACAAATCCATGTTTAAACAGATCGCAAGCATAAGTGTATTTGCTATAAATGCAGAGCCACCATAACTAATGAAAGGTAAGGGAATGCCTATAACAGGTAATAGTGCTGTTGCGCTTCCAACATTGATAAAAAAGTGCACAAAATAAACTGCAGCTATGCTTAGTGTGACCAATTGAGCGAATGGATTTTTGTGGTTAATCGATAATTGTAACAAACGGAGTAAGAAAAGCATAAAAACTAAGATGAGTATAGAAGCGCCTAAGAAACCAAATTCTTCTCCTACTACACAAAATATAAAATCTGTCCACTGCTCAGGTAAAAAGCGTAATTGTGTTTGGGTACCTTCAAGAAAACCTTTTCCAGTCCATCCTCCAGAACCAATGGCTGTTTTAGCCTGTATAACATTCCATCCAGCTCCAGTTGGATCATAAGAGGGATTAGTAAAAGCAATAACACGAGCAACTTGATGTGGTTGGAGTATTTTTGTTAATGCCAATTGTACAACGACCACTGTTGCAGACCCCATAATTACAGAAACAATGGTGAGCCATTTTGATCGTTGTAATAAAAATACTCCAGCAGTAATAGCAACCATTGCTATCAGACCATATATCCAGCTAAATACACTCAGATAGAGAATAATTGCAGGACTAATTATTAACAAAGCTACACCATAAGGTAGCCCCGACCAAAATAAAATGACCGGAATCAGAGCCATAAATATGATAGCAGTACCAAAATCATTTTGTGCAATTACTAAAAGTGTTGGTACAAAGATAATTAGGAAACTAACTAAAGCATAGCGTATCTGTTCTAAACCTATATTTCGTCTAGAGGTTAGAAAATTTGCGGCTGCTAATATAGTAGTGATTTTCATAAATTCACTTGATTGCAATCCAAAACCACCAAATCGTAACCAACTTTTTGCCCCATTAATCTCTTGACCAAAAAATAATGTACAGATCATTAAAAGTAAGGAAGCAGTATAGGCTAAATATGAGAAATTTTTAAAGATAGTAGGGTTGATGAATTGAATATAAAAAAGCAAACCCAATGAAAATCCAACAAATAGAAGTTGCTTCCAGAAGTTATTTTGAATGAATCTAGGTAGAAACTCAGAAACCGGACCTTGAGTAGCGCTATAGACAGCTATAAGTCCTATGATACTTAGTCCAACCCACAGTAAGACACTCATCCAATCTAAATCTTTTTGTATTGAAGCCATAGATTATTCAGCGGTTTGGTTAGAATTGTCATCACGAGGTTCCCAATTTTTTACATAATTATAAACATTATTGCTATAGGTGCCTAGCAAATAATATTCATGTAGTAAACGGGCAATAGGTGCAGCCGAAATAGAAGCAAAACCCGCATTTTCTAAAAAAACGGTAACAACAATTTCAGGATAATCAAAAGGAGCGAAAGAGGTGAACCAGCCATGTGAGTATCCATGTGGATTTTGAGCAGTTCCTGTTTTTCCTGCAATGGCTAGGAAATCATTTTTTACATAGAATCTACCATTTCCTCGTTGTACTACACCTCGCATTCCATTCTTTACTAAATCTAAATGTTCTTTTTGTACCCAGTCAATTTTTGATGGGTCTTTTTTATTTGGAAAAATAGTTAAATAAGGGGTTTCTAGCTGTTCTACAAGGTATGGGGTAATTCTATACCCTCCATTGGATATTGCACTTGTCATAGTGGCAATTTGAAGAGGTGATACAGACATAACTCCTTGCCCAATTCCTAAGTTAATTAAATCACCTAGGCCCCATTTATTAATCCCAAACCAACGATCTAAGAACGCACTATCTGGAATAATACCGGTGGTTGCACTAGGTAAATCAATTTCTAGATCTACCCCAAGGCCAAAATCTTTTACTCGTTCGCTCCAAATATTTAATCTGCCTGAACTTGCAAAATCATCCATTAACTTGTAGAAGTAAGTGTTAGATGAATAAGTTATTGCTTTTTCTAAATCATAATCTCCTTTAGGTGCTATGTCGCGATATAATCGACCACGTTGATAGCCTCCCGTATTTGGAATATTTGTTGTGGGTGTTATCAGTCCTTCTTCTAAACCAATTAAGCCCATAAGAGGTTTAAAAGTTGAGCCAGGTGGTTGCCGGCTTGATACGGCTCTGTTGAAGAGTGGCCGGGTTGAATCACTATTTATTTGAGCCCAATATGCTCTATCGAGCCGGCCTGCTAGTCTATCAACTTGATAGTTAGGTGAGCTTACCATAGCTAATATGGCCCCAGTATTGGGATTCATAACAATAATTGCTCCTGTTTTATCAGTCATTAAGTCCTCTGCAAAAGCCTGTAAATCAGCATCGATACTTGTGATTATATTAGCTCCTTCAATGGGATTAGTACCTTCATTTTCGACCATAAATGAACCTAATGCTTGTCCATAGGCATTGACTCGTTTAAATTCTATTCCAGACTCACCTCTGAGTCTGTCTTCATAAATTAATTCAAGGCCACTTTTTCCAATTTTATCTCCTAAAAATAAAGATGTATTAGTTTCAAAATCTTTAGCATCAGCTTCACGCAAATAACCAAATATATGTGAGGCATTAATTTTATCGGAATAGGTTCGTTTACTTTTGACTTGATGACCAATACCGGGTAATTGCCACAAATTTTGCTGGATAATTGAGAATTGAGTGAAGTCAATATCCGATAAAAGGGGTGAACTTCTATACCAAGAATACCGCTGCGCTATATTAATCTGATCGCTTACTTGAGATATATCTACATCTAATAGCTCAGCCAATAATTGATTATTAGTTGTATCATAGGTTGCAGGATTTACTGTTAAAGTAAAAATAGGCTCATTGGATACTAATAGTTCCCCCTTTCTATCATATATGAGCCCTCGGGCTGAGGGGATAATTTCTTGGCGAATGGAATTTCGTTCACCTTGCATAGAATATTTTTCATACTCTATAACCTGTAAATAAAAAACTCGCCCTAAAACTATTAAACATACCGTGGCAAACATTACTTGCATTACACGGAGTGATACTTGCGTTCTATGGTGGTTTTTAAAGTCGTTCACTACATCAGGATTTAATTATTTTGTGAAGAATAAAAGACAAAAGGGTAGTGTATAGAGTTCCAAGTAGTAGTACCGTATAAGGCCATAAACCGCTTGCGTAGCCACCTGTTATCAAAGATAATAGGTAATAAATGGTGTTATGAGTAAAGGCAATAGCTAAGGTAAGTACTGCAAATTGTGAAGAAAATATTATACCTTGATTACGATTCACTAAATAAGTTCGAAATAAGACTATAACTAAGGTCTTACTAAATAGCATAAGCCCCCAAGAATCGTAGAGAGCGTCTTGAAGAAATGCAAGTGATCCATAAATGTAGAGAGCTTCAGTTTTTTTAAGTAAGGGTAAGTTCCATATTAAAATGAGTAGTAATGCATCGAATTGTATTCCCCAAAGAGATAGGTGTTGCAGAAGAATTTGATCCAAAAAAATAATAAAAAGACCGCCAAGTAGATATTTGGTCCAATCAAGATTCATTCAAATAGCTGATTAAATTCATTGTTTAGCTGGACCAAATTTGTATCTGAATTAAATAGAACTATAAATCCTTCAGTGACTTCATTCAGTTGACTAAGAGGCCTAATTTTTAATTGTTGGGTATTGGTTCCCTCCTGGGATCGGAAATCGACTACCTGTCCAATCGGTATTCCGGCTGGAAATTCGTTACCGAGTCCAGAGGTTTGAACGACCATCCCAGTATCAACTAGTACTGTTTTAGGGACATAATCCATAATTAGGTGGCTAGGACTCGATATGTCCCAGGTAATAATACCATTAGCTTTGCTTTCTTGTAATTGGGCACTAACGTGAAAAAGCGGGTGAGATAGTGGCATTATTTGTGAATAATTGTTCGCGACTAATATTACTTTACCTATTAGTCCATCAGAATTTATCAATGGCATGCCGCGTTGAATACCATCAATACTCCCTAAATTAACACTTAAGCTGTTATTTAGTGTGTTGAGTTGTTTAGTAACAACCCGTGCAATCTGCAAAGGATAGGTATAGGACTTATTTAAGCTTAATAATGATTTTAGTTCCTCATTCTCTTTCTCTATTGATCGGATTCTGCTTAACTCGTCTTGTAAAAGTATATTTTGTTGTTGTAGATACGCATTAGTTTTTAAAGCATTTCTATAGACACGCAGATTTGAAACGGGCTCTTCTAAGACACTGGCAGCGGTTACTGTAACAGTACGCAAGTTATTTAGTCCATCTTGACTACGAGTGAACGCTAAGATAAGTGCGATAAGTATAACCAATAATACATGAAAGTAATGAGAGATACCATCCGTGTCGAACTGCAAAAATCTCATTTTAGAACATTTTTAAGAGATTACGGGACGATAGTAATCTAAATTCTCTAATATTAATCCAGTACCTCTTACCACAGCAGTGAGAGGATCTTCAGCTATATGAACTGGAAGATCAGTGGTTTCCATGATCAATTTGTCTAAATTTTTTAAAAGTCCCCCACCACCAGTCAACATTATACCTCGATCAAGTATATCCGCGGATAATTCAGGAGGAGTCTGTTCAAGTGATTTGGTTACTGAATCGACTATGGTGTTTATAGATTCCGCCATGGCTTCTCTAGCATCCCTTGATGTGATATGTCGTGTTCTGGGAACACCATTAACCAAATCACGCCCTTTTGTAATCATTTCAAGTTCATCATCGAGAGGAGCTGCTGAACCAATTTCACATTTAATTTTTTCAGCAGTTCTTTCACCTATAAGCAAATTATTTTTTCTTCGGAAATAATTGATAATGTCATCGTTCAATTTATCACCACCTAAGCGTACAGATTGGGCATATACAATACCTGATAGGGAAATAACTGCTATTTCAGTGGTACCACCTCCGATATCTACAATCATATTACCAACTGGTTCATGGACGTCGAGGCCAATACCTATAGCTGCAGCCATAGGTTCATCAACCAGATACACTTCCTTTGCACCCGCATGTTCAGCACTATCTCGTACAGCTCTTCGTTCTACCTCAGTTATACCACTAGGGACACAAATAACCATCTGCCGGGTAGTTGAAAACCACTTGACTTTAACCTTCTTTATCATACCACGGATCATTTGTTCTGCAACCTCAAAATCTGCAATAACTCCATCTCTAAGCGGTCTAATAGTACGGATTTTCTTGTGCGTACGTTCGTGCATTAATCTGGCTTCATGACCGGTGGCGACGGGAACGTCCTGTTGATTTAAGGCAACGATACTTGGTTCATTCAAAACTATCCCTTCATTGCGCGAGTAAATTAGAGTATTAGCTGTACCTAAGTCAATAGCTATATCGGTATATAAAAAATCAAAGAAGCCCTTTTTACTTTGTTTTTTATTGTTTGAGGCTTGATTTTCAGTATTTGGTTCGTTCATTATTGTTGCAAAAAATGTAAATGTTCACTAGTTAACTAATATGAAGCATTTTGGGCAAATTTGAAACTTTTTTCTGTGTTTTAGCTCATTTATTTTAATGTCTAAAATGACGGATGGATGTGAAAACCATGGCTAGACCTAGCTCATTTGCTTTATCGATAATTTCTTGATCTCGAACACTACCCCCAGGTTGAATTACAGCAGTGGCTCCAGCAATTGCAGCGGCTTCAATACCGTCGGAAAAAGGAAAGAATGCATCTGAAGCGATAGTTGATCCTATAAGAGAGAGCTGTTCTTTGGCCGCTTTCGAAATCGCTATTTCAGATGAGTCTACCCGTGATGTTTGCCCTGAACCTATACCTAGTGTTTGCTCATCTTTTGCAAACACAATTGCATTGGATTTTACATGTCTTACAATTTTCCATGCAAATAGCATGTCCTGCATTTCTCTTGGTGTGGGTTGTCTATTTGTTACCACTTTAAAGGAGGCTGCTTCGATGGTTACATTATCTAGTTCTTGTACTAGTACACCTCCAAAAATAGAGCGATATTGTTTTTGAGTGCCGAGTTTTTGTCCAGCTAAAATTTGAATTAAACGTCGATTTTTCTTTTGAGTCAGCAACTCTAAGGATTCATCTGAATACTTAGGTGCGATAATTATTTCAGTAAAGATGGAGTCGATGGCTTTTGCTGTATCTATATCTAATAGGGTATTACAAAGTACAATTCCTCCAAAGGGGGAAACTTTATCAGTAGAAAAAGCTTTCCTGTATGCCTCTTTCAGAGTAGAAGCACTTGCTACTCCGCTGGGTATAGTATGTTTGAAGATAGCACAAGTAGGATTGGTTTCATAGAAATCTTCGTATAACCTTAGTGCTGAATCAATATCTAAATAATTGTTATAACTTAACTCTTTGCCGTGGAAACAATCGATAAATTTGTTAGGTTCTCCATAAATAAACGCATCTTGATGAGGATTCTCTCCATATCGGAGACTATTATGAAGTGGTATATTTACATGAAAATTAGTTTGCCTGTCTAAATGTTCTTTCTTTGAATGACCAGCCCCATCTTTTAAGGGTTGATTGGATTCAATATGGATAATGGAGTCAAAATAGTTGGAAATACCTCGTTCATATTCAAATGTATGTTTGAAGGCTTGCTGTGCTAAACTTAGTCTAGTTTGAAACGATATTGTTGAATGTGAATTAAACTCAGATAAAAAGGTATAATATTGACTTGGATTACTCAATACAGCTACATGAGCAAAGTTTTTTGCTGCTGCACGTACCATGGTGGGTCCCCCAATGTCTATATATTCTGTAGCTTCTTCAATTGCTACATCACTTTTTGCTGTAATGCTAGCGAAGGGGTATAAATTTACAACTACTAATTCTATGGGTTTAATCTGAAGCTGTCTTAATTCATTGTTGTCAGGCTCAAAAGATGTACGAGCAAGTATGCCTCCATGAATTATGGGATGTAGTGTTTTGACTCGTCCCTCTAGACATTCAGGGAAGCCGGTCTGGCTTGCAACTTCGGTTACGGGTATACCCGCTTCTTGTAAAGTCTTATATGTTCCACCAGTAGACAAAAGAGTAACATTAGCAGCATGTAATGACTCTGCTAATGGAAGTATGTTTGTCTTATCAGAAACTGATAATAAGGCTCTTTTAATGGTAAGAGGAGTCTTTGGTAGTTGCTCTAATGGCTTAAGAGACATGGATAAATGAATGAAGGTGATTAGTTGGTCAAGTTATTATTGAAATGAAATTAACTGTTTTCCTATTCACTAGGACTATTCAACTGCTTCAAATAGGATGCTATAATTTTTGGATAAAGTTGATGTTCTACTTTAAGCACTCGTTTAGCAAGTTGCTCAGCAGATTCATATTTATTAACAACTATCTGTTTTTGAGCTAGTATAGGACCTTTGTCATATTCTTCTGATACGATATGAATGGTACAACCGGTATATGTTTCATTGCTTTCTAATACACTATTGTGAACATGTATGCCATAATAACCATGTCCCCCGAATTTGGGAAGTAAAGACGGGTGAATATTGAGAATTCTATTTTGAAAAGAATGGATCAGTTTTGGCGGGATTTTCCTTAAGTATCCAGCACAAATAATTAAACGTGGGTTCAATTCTAAACATTGATTCAAAATGGCTAATTCATATGCATCATAGCTATCAAATTGCTTAGCTGAAAGAACATAGAAGGGGATTCCGTGTTCTCTAGCGATGTCAATAGCCCCGATTTCTGGTTTACTTGTAATTAAGCCGAGTACCCTAGCGTTTAGGTATCCATTCTTAATGTGATTAATAATTGACCGAAAATTGGAACCTGATCCTGATGCAAATATTACCAGTTCATTCAAGGCTTTTAGTGTAGATTTTTAATTTCTACAATATACTCAAATTTGTCTCGATTGATCTAGTCGAAATATCTGATAATTATTAAAACTCCAAATAATCTGCATAATAGTTATTCGAATGGTTGTGGCCAAAGGTATTGCAATTAGCATACCTAAAATTCCAGCAGTTTCTGCTCCGATTAAAATAATGAATAAAATAGCTACAGGGTGCATGTCAGCTGATTTGGAAAATAAATAGGGCTGAAAAATCAAATTATCAATCATTTGAACAATAAATATGGCTACCACACAATACAGTACTAAACTGAAATCACCTGTCTCAACAATTGAAATAATTATTGAAAGGAGGTAACCAATTATAGGTCCAAAGTATGGGATTGTGTTTGCTATACCAACAGATATGCCGACAGAAAGTGAATTTTCAAGCCCTGCAATACTTAATGTTGTCCATGACAAAAGAGTAACTAAGGAACTTTGTACCACTACACTTCTGAAATATAGACCTAATCGCTTCTCTACTAGATCGAGTATCGTAAGTATAGTTTCAAAATATTTGTTTGGAATAGCTCGTAAAACATCTCTTCTAATCCTACTACCATCTTTTAGAAAGAAAAAAGCTGCAAATGGGACTACAATTACGGCAGAAAATATATTGGTAAAAAGTCCAACAACATCGCTAAGAACAGTAGATAGCTTGCCTAGATCAAAAAGTTCTTCGCTAAACTTTGTAATATTATCTCTGAGGAAGCCCTCTGGTATAAAACTGTATTCTGAAACTAAGCGTGTTTCGATTCGAGCGGCAATAAGCTCAATAGTTTCAATGTTCAGGTTGTTTGTAAGTATAAGCATTTCTTCTACAAATATAGGAACAACATTCGTTGAGAAGAATACAATGGCCATAACTATGACTGAGAGTGTTAATGTGATGCCCAGAGTTCTATACACACCCATACGTTGTAATCTATTCACTGTTGGGTCAAGTACATAACTAAGAATCATAGCAAGAATTAGAAAAGCGACTAATGTAATGTAATTATAAAGTATAACTATGACCACGCCAGTCGTTAGTACGCCCAATAATGTTCGGACAACACGTTCTAATGTGATGTTTTTCATGAACTCTTAATTAGGTTTTTTATCATTTTCAATTAACAATAACAGATTATTCATCTCACTCCAAATTAAAGTTGGAGTATAGCCTTTACGAGCTAAATAATCATATATTTTCTTTTTTTGCTTATTTGGATCTGTTCGTTTTAATTTCGCTTTATTTCTACCGATTAGGGAAAACAATTGTTCCTTCCAAATAGAATTATCTAAGTCAGAAAGCAATTCATTAGTAATAGACTTAATGACTCCTTTTTTCTGTAGTTCAAATTTAATTTTATTTAGGCTCCATGTCTTGAATTTGATAGCATCATGTATGAATTTTGATGCAAATCGGCGATCATCGAGGTACTTATTCTTTTGTAGTTCGAGAGTGATACTCTCAAGAATTTCTTTATTAAAACCTTTTTTACTTCCCTTTAAAATCAGTTCTTTAACTGAGTGATCTCTACGTGATAATAAACTTAAGAAATATTCTTTAGCTTCGTTGTATTGTTCAGCGTTGAGAATAGTTTCTAATAACTCATCTGTTAGTAGTGTCCCTTTTTTTAGTGAACAAAAAACAAGAGTTTGGCTTTTTATACCCAATAAAAAACGATCCTCATGATATAATGAAAATCGATCTTTATTATTTTTCTGTATCTGAATTCTAGTGATTGTGATGGGTAGTAATGAAGTTAATTGATTATACCCATCACGTTCTGTATTCTTCATAATGAAGAGATAGCCTTATATTTCCACTTTCTCTGAAGATTGTTCTGCTTCTGCCAATTCGGTTGTTGCTCCTTGTATTTCAACATCAAGGCCATTGAGTCGAGCACGTACCATTTTTTCGATTTTCTCTAATAATTCAGGATCTTCCTCTAGGAATTGCATAGCAGAATCGGCTCCCTGACCAATGGGTTCTCCGTCATAGCGAAACCAACTACCTCGTTTTTGGATAATATCATATTCAATAGCTAAATCGAGGATCTCTGCGATTCGTGAGACCCCTTTGCCATACATGATATTGAATTCCACTACCTTAAAAGGTGGGGCGACCTTATTTTTAGCTACTTTTACCTTTGTTCGGTTGCCGATTACTTCATCGGCTTTTTTGATACTTCCAATTCGACGTATATCCAAGCGTACTGATGAATAAAATTTAAGAGCTCGTCCACCGGTAGTAGTCTCCGGATTACCAAACATAACTCCTATTTTCTCACGTACCTGGTTTATAAAAATGCAAGAGGTTTGAGTCTTGTTTACAATACCGGTTATTTTACGAAGTGCTTGTGACATAAGCCTAGCTTGTAGGCCCATATGTGAATCACCCATTTCACCTTCGATTTCAGCTCTAGGTACTAAGGCAGCAACAGAATCAACCACGATCACATCCAATGCACCTGATCGAATTAAAGTCTCGGTTATTTCTAATGCCTGCTCACCGCTATCTGGTTGAGAAACTAAAAGTTCTTCAGTATTAATCCCAAGAGCACGAGCATAACGTGGATCAAAAGCATGTTCTGCATCTATGAAAGCGGCATATCCACCTTTTTTTTGTGCCTGTGCAATAACCTGCAGTGCTAAGGTGGTTTTACCACTAGCTTCTGGGCCATAAATTTCAGTGATTCTTCCCCTTGGCACCCCTTGAACTCCAAGTGCATAGTCAACTAATATAGAACCTGTTGATATTACTTCAACATCTTGAGTGGCACTATCCCCAAGTTTCATGATAGTCCCTTTTCCGTGCTGTTTTTCTATTTGCCCAACAGCTATATCGAGCGCTTTAATTTTTTGATTGTCTGCCATATGTGTTAGATAAAATTAAAAATTTAACAAAAGGTAATTCAAAAGGGTGACACATCATGTCACTATGTTTTTATTTGATAATGTATATGTTCAATATATGTAAATATACTATAAATACCATAATGATTTTTAACTAGTCTGTACATGGTTATGGTTTTACTATTGGATTATCTCTGATGTATTCAATTAGGTAAAAAAGCGTTCTAACAAACAAAACGCACAAAAAAAATGAAAATGCATAGCCATCTTAATATCTGAAGAGTTACGAATTACGTATTACAAACTTATTTAAATCTTAATTTCTTTAACAGTCTCTGAAAGTATTTCAATTACATCATTTATTTGCTCGGAGGTGGTATAGGGCGCAGGACCCAAACGAAGGATTGTATCCCGGGCATCAGTGAAAACTTCTTTTTCAAGCAATCGTTTTCGGATAGGAACCGCATATGGCGAGTGTAGAGAAAGAAATCCGCCATTCAAACTAATATCTTCATTATGGGTGAGTCGCATAATTGATGGGTCGATATCCTTTTCAAGGAATAAATTTCTTAAAAGACCAATTTGTTCTTGATACCCAGTTCGTAATACGTTGGAGTTTAATGCCTGTTTTTTGAAAAACTTTACCACTTTAGCTGCTCTGAATTGAGAACTTGGGTCATAGGTGCCACTTGCAAAACGTTGATCCCCAGGGTCAAATTCAACCGGTTTACTAAAATCTTGTTTCTTCTGGAGGGAGTCGAATGAAGCAAACCAACCCGTAATTACCGGGCGAAGAGTGCAGTCTTTAGGGAAACGAAGAAAGCAGTTTGCTTCTCCCCATTGTAGATATTTATACCCGCCAATTAAAATAAAAGTATCTTCTAGCCCCTCATCCCGAATAGACAATGGCACTACATTAGTTCCGTGATAGTCATCTATAACTAATGGTACTCCGTGTTCTCTGCAAATCTTGGCAATGTCACGTAGGTGTGGATTGATTAGACCACTTTGGAAGTATACTCTTGAAATCATCACAGCAGACGTTTTATTATCTATGTTATTCTGGATATTTGCCAAAAAATCCTCGTCGATACTAGCGGGTATTTTGACTACCTCGAGACCTGCTTCGGAGAATCGTGCCAATTGTCTAGCAAGAGAATAGAACTCACCCTCACTGGTTATAATTTTTGGTTTATTTACTAGATTCCAAGCGCTCATTAAACTCACAAATAGGAAATGGGTACTTTCCTCGCGGCAATATAAACCAGTTGGGTCATCGTAGTATGTTCTAAGATATTCTCTGAGTACTTCAGTTTTTTTAAACGCTAGATCCCATTTTTTATCGATTAAATTTGCAGATGCATGAAAATATTCAGTCTGACCTTCTAGTGCGCAGTCAGGCCACGCTTGATGTGAGTGACCCGTGAATAGAAGTCGGTTAGCCACGTTAAAGTGCGTATAATATGGAAGTAGTTCATGTGCTTTTTTATCAAAAGATAAATGCATAGATATTGACAAAGTTAAGTTTGTATTGAAGCAAAATTAGTGACAATGTATCTTTGAGTTGTATATTCAAATTAAAATCCATAATTATTTTAAATTCTATGACATCCAACTACTTAATTAGTAAATAAATGCTTCTATTCACTACTATTTGTAACTTTATTCAATACAACAATCGTTCAGATGAAAGGTATTAGACAACTAGTTGCGGAAAGTGGCTCCACAAAAACAACATGGAGTTTAATAGAAGGTGACAAATTACTATGGTCAAGCCGTACCTTAGGCTTAAATCCCTATTTTGTGGATTTCAAAAAGTTGTGTGAAATATTGCGGAGTTTACGTAATGACTTACCTGATCACTCATTTGAGCAGATATATTTTTATGGATCAGGATGCTCCAACCCAGCTATGAAAAATCTAATTTCAGAAGCTTTTTCGTCTGTATTTCCGAAAATAAAGATTGAAGTAGATACTGATTTGATAGCTGCAGCTCGAGCTCTATTTGGATCAAATAGTGGGATTGTTGCGATTTTAGGAACAGGGGCCTCTTGTGGTTTATTTAATGGAGAGTATTTTAGCGATTACGTCCCATCACTTGGGTTTAGTTTGGGAGATGAAGGAAGTGCAGGTTATTTTGGAAAGTATATAGTTCGTGATTATTACTATAAAATATTGCCTACTGAAATTTCAAGCTATATAAATAATCATTTTGATATGAATATTGACAATACCTTAAATCGACTATATAAAAAAGAACAGGGAAATGCTTATATAGCATCTTTTGCTTCTGCTTTAGCAGAATTTAGTACACATGATTACACAAAACATTTGATAGAGAAAGGCATAAAATCGTTTATAAAGTTGCAACTTGGCTATTTTGATAGCATTGAGCTAAAGAAAATTGGAATAGTTGGAACTGTTGCTGCANTNCATCAAAAAACAATNAGNGAAATTTTATCTAGAGAAGGATGGGAGTTAGTAAAAGTAATAAAAGAGCCNATGGATTTACTTATTACCTATCANATGCAATCCAGATAGCGAATTTATATCACTTAATAAGTGTCATTTTTTTTGTTGTAACACCTTTTGATGTTTTAAGTTGATAAACATAAGTTCCGCTAGATAAATTAGTGGCATTGATTGTTATTGTGTGTTTACCTACTGTAAAATTACCCTCGACAATGTCCATAACTTTTTGTCCAGATAAATTGAATAAACTAATATTTATATATTCTGTTTCGGGTAATGAAAATTCAATATTTGTTGTTGGGTTAAATGGATTTGGGTAATTTTGATATAGTGTTATTTCATTTGGTATAACATTTTCAATATCAGAACTAACATTAATGACATCTATACTAACTTCAAATGGTATCAAAATTGTTGTATCATTTTTCTCATTATACCAAAGTCTAGTTTCTAAATTATCTTTAATAACTATAGATGTACTAATATTTGGCACAAAGAATTCTATTGGGATGATCAAACTATCAGATATAGTACCGCTGAGTTTAGTTGTGTTACTTTGATTAAATGGAATATTAATTTCCCAATTTACATCAGTTTGGCTGAGATTTTTGATAGTTAATTTTTCTTCAATAAATAGAGTATCATTTAAATTAATCTCTTTTTGTAATACATAACTACTTGGTTCAATAAGAACATTAATCTTAGTTTCTTCAATTACATCAATATTGATTTTAAATGGTACTATTACAGTTGTATCGTTGTTTTCATTATACCAAAATCTAGTTTCTAAATTGTCTTCTATGATTAGAGATGAATTAATATTTGGCACAAAAAATTCTATTGGAATAGTCAAACTGTCAGTTATAGTTCCGCTGATTATTGTTGTATTGTTTTGATCAAATGGAATATTGACTTCCCAATTTATTTCAGATTCACTAAAATTACGTAAGACTAACTGCTCTTTGATGAATAGAGTATCATTTATTTTTATTTCCTTTTGCAAATTAAAACTATTCGGCTCAACTGCTATGTTTATTTTTGGTTCTTCTGGTTGATATATAATATCTAGTGTTAAAGGAATAGTAATTAATGTGTCATTGCTATCATCGTACCAAAATCGAGTAACAATGTCTTCTCTGATTGTCTTAGACTCATTTACGTCATTGAAGATTATTTCAAAAGGTAATACCAAACTGTCAGATAATATACCACTAATGGCTTTTTTCCCTTGGACTTGATCAGGTAATAAAACACTCCAATTAACCCCTGGTTGCCCATTATTTTTTAGGACTATTTCTTGTTTATATGAATAACTATCGTTGGATTTAATTTCAATTATATCAGTAATACTATCTGGTTTTACTTCCACTAAAATAGTTTGTGGGGATTGATCTCCTTCTATATTTATATCAATCACAATTGGGATTTCCAGTGTTATCATCTCTTCTTTTGGATAGAAAAATTTATACGATAACACTGTATCCATGTAAATTTTTTCTTGTACTTCTGCAAAACTTAATTTTATTCTGATGTCCTGTTTTGTGTTGAATTGACCATTAAATGGACTCGATTGTGCAAATGAACTTAGCGATTGAATGTATTGAAAATTTACTCCTGGGATACCAAGATTATTAAATGTGATATCGATAAATTCCTCAAAATTTTCACCTATTGCTAACGTATCTGTAACAAATAGTTGTGAAGGAGAAATATCGATTTTAGGTAATGGATCTGTATCTTCACCTGTTATGATTAAACGAACAGGAAGTTCAGCTTGTGTTTGCTCTTCAGAATCATCAAAAAAAGCAGCTGCGGTTATTTTTGCATTTTTAAATCCAATTTGATCATTTGGTCTTAGTCTNAAGCTTACAGTTACTTCTACAGAATCNTTAATTTTTCCACCAGCTGGTTCTAAACCTGTTATCCAGCNTTGATTTTTAAANGCCANCCAATTTATAGAGTCACTACTTTGATTGTATAATACAAATGTAGCTGTTCCGGTGGAGTTTTCATTTGGCCTTTGAAAAGTTGCTTTTAATGTATCAACATTAAAGCTAATAACGGGTTTGTTGGGCGTTATGTTTATTACAATTGGTACTTCATGTGGGGTTTCTTGTCCGCCTTCATATCCAGTGTAAACAGTTAACAGTCCTGTTTTTGGTCCTATGGGATCAGTGCTGTTAATATGAAGTACAATTGGTATTACTTGCGTGCCAGAAGATATTGTACCACTCTCACTTTCAGGTGCTATCCATGGCTGGTTATCATTGATTCTCCATTGTAGATTTGGATCTCCAAAATTTGAAATACTTAAATTCTTTGTTATTTCAATATTTGTAAAAGGTTGTTTTGTTGTTACTTCGATTGAATCTGGACTAACTACAACATCATTTACATTTTTTGGCACCATATTTACTATAAATGGTATTTCCGTAGCAGTTTCATTCTCAGGGACTGTTCCAGCAAATAAGACTAAAGTAGCTCTTTTACTACCCTCTGGATCATTAGCTTTTAATACAAAGGTAATAGTTACATCAGTTGAAGTACCTGATTGGACTGTACCGGATTTAGGAGATAAACCCATGATCCAGCCTTGATTTTTTGACATCCTCCAGTTTACTGCATCACTATTGTTGTTTGTTAGTGAGAGTGTTTTAGTTATCGTGGAATCTTGATTAGGTATCTTATAAACGAGACTAACTGAATCTTCTGATAAAGTTAACCAATCAGTCTCACCTGTATCGAACGTAATCTCAACAGGCAGACTTCTAAGAGTTGGTCTAATTTCATTACTGTTAATGGTTATAGTTCCAGTATGAGAGTTAATTTCATCGGATAGATCTCTAGAATCAAAATAAATTGTAAGATTTTTAGTTTCTCCACTAGTGACAGTGAATGGAACATATTTACCGTCAGCATCTAAATTAAGATTTAAGTTAACCCATCCTAAGTCTTCCTCTAATTGTAATATTAGATCATTAGAACCATTATTTGTTATTTCTAACGTATGCTCGCTGTACCAATTGCTAGTATGATCAGCACTCAATGATGAAAAACTATAAGAAGCACTAGGTGAAGAGGTTTCGGGAAGTAGTTGAACTACATTTGAAAATTCAGAGGTAACCAGTCTATCATCTGTAAAAGTAGTCGAAATAAATACATTGGAAGAACCATTATAGGGTAATGCTAATGTTTTTGTAGAAAGATCATCCGAAGTTATAGACAGTTTTGATACTATAATATTCTCGCCTTGTGGAATAGCAGGGGAGCTTGAATTAGAAAATATATCTACTAAGAAATTTTCTGAAGATGTTTCGGAAATACTTGAATGATTAATAATTAAGCTATCGTTAGTGCTATTGACATAGGCTGAATATAGAGTAGGTGATGCTATTTTTTGTATGTTGGAATATTGTCCGATTGATCCATTAGGATTATCAAATATTTTATTGCCAATAACAGGATTACCAGTCTCTGTATTAACTAAAAAACTCACTCCATAGCCATTATTATTAATGGTATTACCTTTATCTGAATCTCCCACAAAATTACCTTTACTAGTCCCTGAAACGTGTATTCCTATTCCAGAGTTATTGGAAATTACATTTGAATAGATTTTATTATTGTCTGCACCATTTATAAAGAGCGCTGCTTCACCTTCATCACTATTTGTGAATTTTATAGTGTTCCCTTCAATATGATTGTTTGAGGCGCTTGTAAGTTTTATGCCTGTACCTTGATTAGCTAAAGAAGAATTTGACCATGGTAAATAACCAATATGGTTGTTTATAATTTTATTGTCATCACTAGTAACATTAATGAGTATTCCATTATCTTTCCCTACTATAACGTTAGATTCTAAGGTATTGGTGAATCCCATACCAACACCATAATTATTCATTAAAGAGTTACCATCATGACCTATATGATTACCTCTCACCACATTACCAGTACCTTTGAATATAACTGCTCCAATAATATTTGCAGAATCAGCCGTAAAGCCACCGACTTGTACACCGCTAGTGTGTGCATTGTTAAGTGTAAGGGTATTTACTTTTGATTGAGTAATAGAGACTGATGATTTTTGAGATCCATCTTCACCTCCACCTACATCTACACTTTGGACATCAATTCCTTTAAATTCATGTCCTTCTCCGCTTTCAAAAACAAAACCTGGCTTGATATGAACCCCATATGTTCCGTTCCAACCATTTTCAATATCTAATGAGTTTGCAGAGAAATCTTGGTGTGCTGTGCCATCGATTATCGTTCGTTTATTTATTCTTGCTAAATAATCCTCCGTCAATGTATCTGGTGCAGAATCACCAATTGTAATTGTTAATGGAACGGATGAATCAACCCACCATGGTCTACTTTCAGATTCAGTGACAGCGGTAATTAATGAGCATCTACCAAATCCGTTATCGCAATAGCCATCGCCAGGATTTGCATCTTCAGGAATTTTCAGGTTAGTGTGACTAACTTCAAAGCTAGATACTTCATGATTCCCAAAATTAACAGGCAAATAATTTATATCTCTTTTAGCATTTAGACTACCATCTGGTGAACCATTTAAAAGATAAGGAGCTACATACATTAAATAGGCTTGCTGTCCAATATTACCACCTGGGTTTTGAGAATCAACTAAACTTACATAATCAATTGCCCATCTACTTTCGCTATCACCAGGATATTCATAATTTGTAAAATTATCTTCAAATGGGACTAGAAGGGCATTTCCACTCCAATTAAATCCATCTTCAGATAGGTAATAATAAACACCAGGTTCAATTTCTGGAGCAAAGTCAAAACTACGATAGCGTAGCTTAATATATTTTTGGAAATAATCACTATACATTAGACCCTCAACGGTATCTAAACTAGAATTAAAGTCAAGAGGATAATAATTATCTACTGGCGGAGGTAAATGACTTGCTGGATCTAATACTTCTTGTGCATAAGGATTTACGTTTGGGATAGTAAAATCTTGTCCATCAAAATATCGCCAACTGCTTGCATCTGAAATATCATCTGTTCTAGCATAAGTTTGTGTTTTAAATCCTTCACCCCAAAATTCAACTCCTATGTAGAAGTATTCACCAATTTTTCTTAAACCATAATCAGCATCGTATCCACCACCAAATGCAAAAGCACCATGTCTACCAGTATTATTTTGTTCCCTATATTTGTATGGAGAAGTAGCAACTACATAATCACTAGGATTCGACCCTGCTTTATCCCATGTTAGTCCACCATCCGTGGATTTAACAAGTATTGCAGCACTCATCCAACATTCAAAAGCAACGTATCCGACATTTGAGCTTGGACATTCAGGTGTATTCCATCCCCAAACTGTCCATCCTGTGAATTCCAAGTATGATATGCTGTATAGATGCCCATCTTTACCTTCAAAAACTGTTTTATGTGGCCATAATTCATAATCATATTTCGATGGGTCTGGATCACGGGAACCTAAATAATGTCCTTTATTATCGTCATATACTTTAAAATTTACATTTTGGGGACTTGAAAAATCTGACCATTGTTTAGCCTTTGCTATCATTGATAAAGACGAATGACCAAACTTAATGGAAATACTGTCATCTATATTTTCAATTAGTACGCTTGCATCAGGCCCAAAATCATATTCTGGATATGTGGTATTATACGATTCAAAATTTATCAGTGTTGAGAGATTATTAATATCAAAAGTAGCTTTGTCAGGATAGACTATTTGGGCCTTTGAATGGATGTTTAAAAATAGAGCCAAAAAAAAGGAGAAAAAGAGGGGAAAAGAATATTTTGTCATAACTCAAGGGACTTAATTTTAAGTATCTAATTATATGCAAGAACAAAGAAAAAATCTAACCTTTCTTGTTAATTATAATGACCAAATTCTACCGCCTGTAGCTTCTTCTAGATCAATGCATCCAACCTGACGCCCTGGAATAGGATCATATGCAAGATGCTGTTCGCCAACCAATTCACTGCCACGATAAGCTCGTATCATAAGAGATTTTAAATTTGTGAGGAGTGCAAAAATAGCTATTTCGTCAGATAATTCACTTTTTCGTCCCTGCTTAATTGATTTTTCAAAATTGTTGATTTCATCATGCCATTGATCTCTAGTATCCCAGTCAGCTGAAAATATATTTTTTACCCAGTATTCAATGGTGTTATCAGCATTTATTGCGCCCATATATTGTTGCATGAATGACTTTATATTTTTTTGTTCATCATCCTCGACAATATCAGCCACATAGTGGTCAATATATTCTGCGACTCCAACTTCAGATGCTTTGGGTAACTCATTGGTTCCAGGAATGATAATATCGGAGATCTCTATAAGTAACTGAAGTTCGAGTTCATTAAAAAAGTAAGTAGTAGATTTTTTTGTGCAGGACGCGTGAAATAACACTGGACTAGCAATGACTACTCCAAAACTGAGACCTAATTTTTTTAAAGCTTCTTTTCTATTCATAGTTAAGGCCTATAAATTCATTTTTTTGAGTTCTTTAACTGCGTATGACACGGCTCTGGCAGTGAAGGCCATATAGGTTAAAGAAGGATTTTGGCATCCTGAGGAGGTCATAAATGAGCCATCTGTTACAAATACATTGGGTACGGAGTGAATTTGATTGTATTTATTTAAAACACTAGTCTTAGGATCTTTGCCCATTCTCGCTGTACCCATCTCATGAATACCTAGACCTACTCCACCTGGGTCATCAAATGTAGAAATATTCTTAAAACCAGCTCTATCCAGCATTTCAGCGGCTTGATTCATCATATCCTTACGCATATTAAGTTCATTTTCTCTAAAAACAGCGTCAAAGGTGACCGTGGGGAGTGCCCATTTATCAAGTTTTTCATAGTTCAAGGTCATTTTGTTATCATGATAAGGCAAAATCTCTCCAAATCCGCCCATTCCTATAGACCATCCTCCAGGTTCAATAAGGGCTTCATTAAAAGCTTGACCATATTGATATTCTCCAATATTTTCAGACCAGTTACTTCTCGAGCCCCCACCTTGATACCCATACCCGCGAATAAACTCAGAAACCCTGGTATCTTCACCCAAGTTTCTGAAACGAGGTATATAATATCCATTAGGTCGGCGCCCCACATAATATTTATCCTTAAATAAATCAGTAGTACCAGATGCTCCTACCCCTAAGTGGTGATCCATAATATTATGCCCAAGTTCACCAGAATCATTACCTAATCCATTAGGAAAACGAGCAGAAGTCGATTGCATGAGTATACTGGTCGATGCGATTGTAGACGCACATAAAAAGATAACTTTTGCTCGGTACTCATAGTGTTTCATGGTTTCGGTATCAATAACCTGAACTCCAGTGGCTCGTTGGGTAGTATCGTCATATATGACTTTATGAACAATGGAATTAGGCACCAAGGTCATATTGCCGGTCTTATCAGCCGCTGGGAGGGTAGAGGAATTACTACTAAAATAGGCACCGTAGGGACATCCACGCATACACCGGTTGCGATATTGGCAACTCACTCGTCCCAAGCCTTCTTTCATTCCTTCCGTGATATGGGCAGCACGACCTATGGTGAGCAGACGATCCGAATACTGTTTATTTAATTGCTCTTTAAGCACTTTTTCTACACAATTAAGTTCCATAGGCTTTAGGAATATGCCATCTGGTAATTGTTTTAAACCCAAATTCTCTCCACTTACTCCTATATATTCTTCTACGTAATCATACCATGGTTTAATCTCAGCATATCTGATGGGCCAGTCGACACCGTAGCCATCTTTTACATTAGCTTCAAAGTCAATTTCACTGAGTCTGTAAGTTTGGCGACCCCACATTAATGACCGTCCACCTACATGATATCCTCGCATCCAATCGAATCGTTTTTTTTCATTGTATGGATGTTCTATATCATCAACAAAAAAATGACTGTGAGCTCGATCAGTCGTGTATCCTGTCCTACTTTGCTTAAATTGTCTCTTTAAATCTTCTTTTGTTGGACGCCCGCCATGATCCATATCCCAAGGATCTAAATGAGCTGTATGATAATCAGTCACATGCTCTATCATCCGACCTCGTTCAAGAACCAATGTTTTTAGCCCACTTTCAGTTAGTTCTTTTGCTGCCCAACCTCCACTTATTCCAGTTCCTACAACTATAGCATCATACTCATTTGTTCTCATTGTGGTAAAATTAGGTTTTCTGTAACTTTTGGATAATAGAACCCTCAGCTGAGGTATGCAAGCGCATTTATCTAAATAATAGTGATCACCAAAATTTACCATTTAGCTCTGCTGTTTTTTCCCATTCGCTCATAGGTTGGGTTAGAGTAGCGGCCAATTGATCAAATAGGAGCTCAGATTCTGGTAGAGCATAATGATACCAGTTATGAACCATTTTTTTATACTCATAATAATTAAATATAACAGGTTCTGAGGCTGCTTTT
>PCAT01000004.1 GCA_002730655.1 Balneola sp. | reverse complement strand
AGTGGATTATTAGATGGTAAATTAGGACGGCTAGCACATGAGATTGCAGCTGAAACAGCAGAAGAGTTGAATGTAGACATGGAAGGTGCTACTAATGTAGGAGAAGTGTTTCAAAAACTTTTTAAGAATCCCGGTAAATTAATGAATATGGTTAAAAATGTTGGTTCAAAACTAGATCAAAAGTTGAAATCAGGAGAAATTAAAGAAAGTGAATTAATGAAAGAAGCAAGTGAATTAATGGAAAAAATGAAAAATATGCCTGGTATGAAAAATATGGATAGCTTATTATCAAAAATGGGAATTCCAGGTGTAACTGGAGCAGGAAAAATTAATGTAAATGCTATGCAAGCACGAATGAAGCAAAATATTAGAGTAGCATCACAAAAAGAACGAATGCTAAGAAAACTAGAACAACGAAGAAAAGAAAAAGCACAAGCACAGGCACAATCAAAACAACAACAACAATATCAACAAATGGTATTTAGAGGAGATGAACCAGTAGAAAAATCTAGTAGAAAAAATAATAAAAAGAAAAAGAAAAGGAAAAAAAAGAAGAAGAATGCAAATTAAAAAATAACTATTTATACTATATAACATGAATACTAGTTTTTGGTTAGACAATCCAAATGTTTTATTAAATAAAAATCAAATAACAGAAATATGGCCTCAAAACAATTTTGATTTAGCTAGAAAACTAAATGCTATAACCAGATTAATATTAATATTGGCTATTTTAGGATTTTTATTGACCAGATCAAGTTATATTATTGTAAGTGCAGCTGTTTCTATTGTTGTTTTAGTAATGATACATAAATCCAAAAGTCATTCAAAAGAAGGTATGGAAAATTTAGACATAAAAATAAATAAAGAAGAATTTGAAGAATTATTAAATGAAGAATTTACTATGCCTACAAAGAAAAATCCATTTATGAATGTATTAATTAATGAATACAAAGATAATCCAGAAAGAAAACCAGCAGCACCAATTTATAATGAAGAAGTTTTAGACGACGCAACAAAAAAAAGTAGAAGTGATGAAAAATTATATAAAAATTTAGGAGATAATTTAACATTTCAAAATTCTTTAAGAAATTTTTATAGCACACCAAACACAAATATTCCAAATAATCAAAAAGAATTTGCTGAATTTTGTTATGGTAATATGGCTTCATGTAAAGAAGGAGATGAATTTATGTGTGAAAAAAATAGTGGTTCTATTCAATAATTCTATATTTTATTTAAAATATATAATCTTAAGTAAAATATATATGTCCAGCGTTCATAGTTATACATTCGATAGTTTAAGTAGAATTGGAGATGATGTATGTGGTGTCTCTGAAAGAGAAATGCAAAACGAAAATTATGGATCTTATTCCGTTCAAAGTTATTTCGCTAAAAATTGTGGTATGGCTTCATCTATTAATTTTGCTACATCTCAACCTAATATATTTTATAATGGTTCTCATCAGTGTGGATTAGGAGGATGCAATATTGATACTAACTCTAAACTTTTAATCGGTTCTATCCAAACTAATCCAAAATGTAGAATTAGCTTACAGGAAAGACCCTTTTTAACTGTGCCCTTTTTAGGAAGAGGCCCATCTATGCCTGTTAAAGAGTCACAATTACAACAGGGAGTATATAATGAAGACAAAAAATCATGTAAAACTATTATGGAAAAGTCAATTCGACCTAACCAAGATTTAGTCCCTGCTTTAAAAGCTTCCATACAAAATCCAGCAAACCTTTGTGAAGGAATTGCAGCTGAAGGGTGGATAAGAGGCGGTTTACCTTCTCGTGAGTTATCTAGAGATCAAGATTATTTTGACAAACATTAATTTAAAAATAAATAAATAATTATAAACATATGTATAATTATTCATTTTACTGCACCTATTTAGATATTTCATCTAACGAACACAAACAAGATAATTTGTATAGAAAAGAACTCTTAAAAGCGTTTGATATAGAAAATTATGACCATGAAAAAATGATGTCTACTATTAAAGAATTATACAGTAAATACAAAGAAAATCCACAAATTATAGCAATATTACATCTGTTGAAAGAAACTAATAAATATAGCTTTTTATTTAATAATTTTGATGATTTATTTACATTATTATTTTCATTTGAATATTTTTATTATTTTCATACTTGTATTGCTGAATTAGAACAATCAACATCAATAAGTGATATTATCTATGAAAAATTTATAAAAGTTTTAAAAAATAATAATAATAATTAATATATAATGGCGTCACTTAAAAATTCACCTGGAGAGTATTGTCTAGAGCAAAAAGCTTTCTGTAATCAGCAACTATATTTACATTATAAAAATTCTAGAGTTCCACAAATTAATAAGTTACCAGGTTTAGGAATAAACGCTGGTAATATGAGTGCTGGTTACTACGATAATGTATTGTCTAATAATACAGCAAATATTGAAAGTAATTTATTCGGTATTAAACAAATAGACTTAACAAAAAAACATACAAAATTTGTTCCTAGTTTGAATAAATTAGAGACTCAAGAATTTTTTAAAACACCTCGTATTTTTGTTCCTGAACCGCTAGTTATCCAAAAAGGACAGCGCCCAATAGGACCTTACGGTGGTATGTAATTTATATAATATAAATGTATTATATAAATGAGCGGACTTAACTTAAATCCAATTGATACATCTAGAGATCAATATTTTGATTATGGTGATTATATTAGTAGAAGACACGGCGATAGATATTATAATTTAGGATATGCCATTTATAAAGGAATTGTTTTACAACCAACAGAAATTGGATATATTGATCCAACTACAACCATTAATGGAGTTGGTGTAATAGAAACAGCATTTACTAATTTTACTATAGCATTATTATTTAAAAAACAAGATGAAGACGCAAAAAAGAAAAGAGATAATTTATGTGATTTTTTTGGACCTAATGGCACTATTCAAGCTAATTTAATTACACAAGCACAGATTAATATATGGATTTCTAAAGCCAGAACAACATTTAGAAATTGTAAATGTCTATAATTTATTATTTAACAATTTATATGTATAAAAAAATACATTTTTATACTTATATAGTATAAGGCATGTCTTACACAAGTTACGGAAACTATAATAGAACAGTTCGAGCCAGAACAACACAAATAGACAGCGATGGCTTTGATGGTTGTAGTACTAGGGGAGAAAATGGATCTACTGGACCAGCAGGAGCACCTGGTCCAGCAGGACCACCTGGTGTACCTGGACCAGCCGGAGCAACCGGCCCAGCCGGAGCCGATTTGTCTGGTAATTTTGAATTTACATATGTAGATGCTAGTGGATTACAAAGAGCACATACACGAATTGGAAATCCTAATTTAACAAATGCTGGAGCATTCTATGATTTTGGGTCCGGGGTTGATTATATTACAGATCCAGCAACTGGACCACAAGGACCTACTGATCCATCTGGAGTATGGCAGAATGTTATTGTAAAACTTAAAGGTCCTATAGACCATCCAAATGTTAATCCTACCGATTTAAGCGGTTCAGGTATCGATAGAAGAGGTCCATCTATTTTAATGCAACCTCATATAGGTGATACACCACTTCCTGGTAATAGACCTAATTATTTGATTAAACCTTTTGGTGCTATACCAGGACCTATTCCTTCAGTAGCAGGATACTATGATGCTAGTGCTAATTTGGGAGGAGGTTTTGGTGCTGAAGATGGTAGTGGAAATAAAAATATATTTTTAAGAACAGATAATTTTCAACAATTGAGGAGCTATCGTGCTTATGATAGTTCACAAAATGATGCTACATTAATAACTGGAACTAATGAGCTTTTACCCAATTTAAATATTTCGTCATCAGATTCCATATTTGATGTAAAAATTGGGTCTTCCTACGCAAATCCTTTTCCAGGATTCACAAAAAACAACGCTAATCCTTTCGGCGTCATAAGAGAAAGAAATGCACCAGGTAAATTTGTTGGAGCGGCTTCATTAACAATATCTCAAAATAATTGGGATCCTAGTTCAAATGATATTAACGCTGTTAATCCAGGGGAAGCACAAAACCCCTTTACCTATCCACAGTATAACTCATCTCTACCTTTTTTTCAAGATTATTCTGGAAATAACTTTCCAGCAGATTCAAAATTCGGGAAAATTAAAGATAATCTAAGATTAACTAGTACAAGTCATATTCATACTAATCCAGCACAAGGACCAAGAACATCTATGGTAATGTATGCGTATAATGTTCCAGATATAAAAGCTGGCGATCCACAGGTAACTGATCCAACACAAGTGGCGCCCAATCAGTGGTTTGACGGGTTAGAACCAAATAGCTATGACCCTAATGCCGGTTTACCTCCGGGGGCCGGATCGATTGGTCCTTATTCTCACACGGTAGGTGGTGCCGGTATAGTTTTAGAGCCTAGCGGTAATACTTTATTGAATCCCAAAATACAGAGAGATGGTCGTGAGACAGAATATGTATTAAATTTTTATGTAAAGTCAGGTGGTGCTCCAGAAATTTTGGCTGGAGGTATTCCAACTGGTGTTGCTGAGCCAGGTGGAGACTGGCAAGAACTAGGAAATAATATGACTCCACAAATGACTATTAGAAATAGAGGCAGAGTTGATGTTAATGTGCCGGTTAAATGGCACACTAATGAAACGCCTCAATTCGGTCCTGCTATTTTAGATACTGAAGCTCAACCCGGATCTCCGGGTGGTTACAGAAAAGCAAAATTTCAAGGCCCAATAAACGCCCCAACAGTTAATGATGGAGATGTTATGACTTGGGATAATAACGAACAAGCTTGGATTAATAAACCAGGTTCTGCTGTTGGTATTGGAAAAATGCAATATGAATATAAATTAGATAATATTAACTCAGGTGTAACATGGGGAACACCTGGTATTCCATACACAGCACTAAATGAAAAAGGAATAAGATTTAATGTGGATATTTCAGCTAATTACGGTGGTCTATCTGATATTACTACAGTTTTATTATACAAAGATGATTTTGATGGCGAAAACCCTCATAACTTTCTTAGAGAAATAAACCAAAATGGTAGCTTTATAAAGGGAACTATGCATTTAGATAATCCTTCTATTAATAATGCCTCAACTAATGGTGATGACGGAATGATTTTTTTTATAATAGGAGTCCAACCAAAAAATATTGGCGATGGTAATGAGAATTTTGGTCCAGCCAACAATCCTAACACTGATATTGTATGGTATCAAATTAAAGTTCAGTTTGTTTCTGCTGGGTTAAACTGGTTTACTGCTTTTGCTGATGGAGAGAATTTAGGTGTTGATTTATATTTATCAGGACAAAAAGGAGATTCAGGAACTACAGGTCCAGATGGACCACAAGGACCACAGGGACCTCAAGGAGCACAGGGACCACAAGGAGCACAAGGACCTCAAGGCGCCCAGGGACCTCAAGGAGCACAAGGACCTCAGGGAGCACAGGGACCTCAAGGCGCACAAGGACCTCAAGGAGCACAAGGACCACAGGGACCACAAGGACCACAAGGAGCACAAGGACCTCAAGGCGCCCAGGGACCTCAAGGAGCACAAGGACCACAGGGACCACAAGGACCACAGGGAGCTCAAGGACCTCAAGGAGCACAAGGACCTCAAGGAGCACAAGGAGTACAAGGACCACAGGGACCTCCTGGTGTTCCAGGAAAAGCATTATTAGTTAGTAAATCATCAACTTTGACTCAATTCACAGCTAGTCCTATAGGTCAACCGTATACCACAAAAAAGACTAATCCAAATGCTACTATATATTCTACAGTATTATCATTTCTTTTTGACGATCCCCAAATCTGGACCGTATGGACTAATACCGCCAACCCAACAACAAACCTCGCTACTTATTTGGGAACTCAAGCATCACCCCCCGTGGCGCTCGCAGGTTCAATCACAAAACTAGTAAGTAGTAATGATACTGACGTATTTGAAGGAGATTGGGAAGAAGAATATTTACCTTGGGGATTTTATCAAACTACTACTTATCCTAGTCCTTTAGATCCTACTACTAGCACAACTGGTGCAGAAGGAATAAAAACAACGAACAACATTGGTGGTGGAACCTCACTTTCAGATCTAACAGATAACTTCGCTTTCAAAGGCGCACAAGCTAATGTCCTGATAGTTCCTAGAAATATGAATGCTATGATAAATTTTGGTGGAAGAATACAGATAGGTAATCTTAATACTGGAACCCAAGAATTCAGAGGCGATGAAGTTCACTTTATGATATATAAATGCGACGCAGCTCTAGCAAATGACAGATTTGATTTTAATGTATGGCAAAGAATACATCATTGTTGGGTTAGTGTAAATAATGAACCTCAACCGGGGAACGCCACCATTAATCCTATGCTTCAAATCGATGGAGAAACAGAAATGGTTGGGAAATTAGTTAGATTAAGAGAAGGAGATAGATTATGTGTTTTACTTACTAGGGATCATCCTGATGCTGGCGACAACCAATCTTCAGTTAGCACGATGCCACATAGCACTTTATCAATAACAGAATTAGGTGGTGGTGGTGATGGTCCTCAGGGTCCATCCGGTCCTCAGGGTCCTCCTGGAACACCAGGACCGGGTGCTGCTATGAGAATACGCTTGCCTATTACTAATGCTTCAGAAGCTGTAGCAGAAGGTGATGGTGGAAATGGAAATGGTAACAGTACAAATTGCTACGAACAAAGAATTCCACAAGTTGCAAATGGTAACTCTCAAAATGCCCTAGAAAATGGACCAGCATTTTTACTGAACAATCAATTTCATGCTGCTAACGCAACTCCAACGGGTCAGTATGTTGTAATTAAATATTCTACTGTTGATTTTGGAGTTGATCCTGCTGCCCCAACAATTGGTCCTATAGGTGGTCAGGAACCATTTTCTGTTGTTGTAAATAATGGTCCATATAACGACGCTATAGGTAATGATCCTAACATGCCTTACACTTTTCCTTCATCTCCCGGTAATAGTTATGAAAATGCTATAAACACAGCAGCAGCTAACGTATACTATATTCACTTTAATAGGGATATGAGAATAGAAGTTACATATAGCACAACTATTAGAGGAGGAGCAGATAACGAATGTGAATATACAATATTTACTGGTTTATTCAAATGGAGTAACCTCGCACAGTTCGCTCAAAACGGTGATATGTTAAAGGGTTCGGAGGTAGCTGCTAATTTATCTAGGTCAAATGGAGACTCCACGAACGGTCAGATAAATATGAAAGCCACATGCACCGGTTCTTACGTTTTAGATGTTAAAAATAATGATAGAATACAAGTAAGATGTAGAGCCTTTAAAGCATTCGCAGGACCAACATCAGCTTCAGCCCCGCCCACTGTATTGTATCTTACACAACCATCTTTCTTAGAAATTAAAGAAATAGGTGGTGCTGTTGGACCAGCTGGTAATGATGGTTCTCAAGGACCCACAGGACAACAGGGACCACAGGGACCACAGGGACCACAGGGACCACAAGGTCCACAAGGACAACAGGGTCCTCAGGGAGCACAGGGTCCTCAAGGAGCACAAGGACCTCAAGGAGCACAAGGTCCACAAGGAGCACAGGGTCCTCAGGGAGCACAGGGTCCTCAGGGAGCGCAGGGACCACAGGGACCGCAAGGACCACAAGGACCACAAGGAGCTCAAGGACCACAGGGACCGCAAGGACCGCAAGGACCACAAGGTCCACAAGGACCACAGGGACCGCAAGGACCGCAAGGACCACAGGGAGCACAAGGTCCACAAGGACCACAAGGACCGCAGGGAGCACAAGGTCCACAAGGACCACAGGGAGCACAAGGAGCACAAGGACCTCAGGGACCAACCGGGCCTACAGGTTATGATGGAAATAGTGATATGTGGAAGGGCGATAATATTAATAGCGGCACGCAGCCAGATCTTAGTTCTTTTAAATTAATTGATAATTCTAATCCTCCTATTGGAGCACCAACTACACAGTATTCAGATGCAGTTAAAATTCATGTTAATCAGTTTAATAATGGTGGTGTTAATTTTGGAGCATGGATACAAGAAATTGATCCAGGTGATATTTTGTGGTTTAGAAATTATAATAATATCCAAGATGCTGCCTATTTCAAAGCTACATCTCTTCCCCTGTTTATTAACGCTGGAGGACATTACCAAATAGAAGTTGATTATATTTCTTCAAATTCTTCCATTCCAAATTATACAGTTGGTGGTAATTATTTATTTGGTTATGTAAAAAGTGGTTCAGGTTCAGGAGGCGGTTCTGGTTCTCAAGGACCACAGGGACCACAGGGTCCACAAGGACCTCAGGGACCACAGGGTCCACAGGGACCTCAAGGACCTCAAGGACCACAGGGTCCACAGGGACCTCAAGGACCTCAAGGACCACAGGGTCCACAAGGTTCACAAGGATCAATAGGTTTTGATGGTAATTCTTCTATGTGGACTTATAGCAACCAAATTGGTATTGGTGCTGGTGAGTTTGCAGTTGGAACAGGTTTATTTGGACTAACTAATACAGCGACAAAAAGTGCTGTAAATGGAATACGTATAAATATAGAAGATAATGTAACTGTTTCTCCAGAGTTAAAACAGTGGCTATTATTTTGCGATGTTGGTTCAATAATATATATAAGACGTGTTAACTTCATTCAAGAAGTAGCATATTATCAAGTTACTAATAGAATTGATAGTTTTAATACAGGTCAGGAAGTTAAATATTTGGTTACTTATATTGATGGAGATGGTGACCCAATCACTCCTCCTGGTATTCCTGGAGAAGATACATTTCAAGTCAACGAAGATTATTATATAGGTTACATTAATACTTCAACTAATTCACCAAATAATGGTGCTAGATGGGCTTCAAATAGTAATAATGCGGCTTTAACCGGTCGGGGACAATTTGCATTAGTCTCAAGTGTCACCGCTACTAACAACAGACCAGGCTGGCAAGATGTAGATGGTATAACAGTTCATCAATATTGTATGCCTTTTACACCAAATACTGGTGCGACACCAACAACAGATATGACTGCTTGGATAAATAGTATAAGACCAAATTCATTAATTACAATAAGACAAAAAGCAAATCCTAATAATTTTGGTGTTTATAGAGTAAATGGTGCTAATTGGGGACAAACAACAGTAGCTGGAGGAAACGCATACAAAAACGATTTAGTATATATTTCTAGTAGTAACACCGGTGCTGGAGTTCCTATACCTCCTAACACAACACCAACTACGCCACCGGGATTTATGGTACAAGATCATGCGGCAGGCAGCATCGATCCCACAAGTGGCGGGGTCCCAGCAACTCCGCTAGGTATTAACGACGGATTCTTCTACGAGTATGAAATTTCATTTTCTTCTTCAGGACCAGAGGGACCTACAGGACCACAAGGACCACAGGGACCTCAAGGACCACAGGGACCGCAAGGTCCACAAGGACCACAGGGACCACAGGGACCCACAGGACCAGGAAATGATGGGACTATGACTATTAGTTTTGTTAAAAACTTATCTGGAAAAGATACTAGATGGTTAGCAGGTCATGAACCACCGAGATTTCCGCCTTCAGCAGTAGGAGGAGATTATCACACTCTAGCAGGAAGACCAGACAGAGCTTGGCCGGAATATTTTGAATTTCTATTTCCAAGTGCTTATGGTTCTCTAGCATTAGCGTCTCCAGCGCTTCTTCCTTCGGCATTTCCACTATCAGATGATAATCCAGCAAATAATTTACATGTTACAGGTAACGTCAGAGATTTACCCTATTTAGGTCCAAAGATGAATTTCGCTAACAGAACATATCATAATTCAATATATGGATATAGAGTTCCAACAAGTGGAAAGTTACTAGGATTTACGGTTGACTTCTGTGAGACTCCAAATGATGGTGTTTTTCAAGTATTTTATTGGAAACCAAGCACACGAGACGATGGGACTTCCTCTAGTAATAATGGAACAGCAGATTTTGCTTTAGGTGGGCCAATTGTGTGTAAAAATAACGAAATGAAGTTTGCTAGTGGAGCAACACTATTTAAAAGAGGAGAAGAATTAAAAATACAACCAGGTGGATATATATTTGCTGTAAGTGATAACTCAGCAGCAACAACCTTTGATTCAAATGGAAATCCAGTTGATCGTGTATATGCTCAGGACTTCCAAGACCAAGTAAACAACGGATGGATAGCAGCGAGTCCTCCTTTTTGGAGCGCGCCTAAGGGTCAGACACATATTACCGTTTATTGTAGATTTGATACTAACTAATTAAATAATTAAATATATAATATTAATTTATTTGTAAATATTATATAACATGGCGACGAAACCGAATGCCGATGAATTTTACTGGTTTTACGACCTCAGTATGAACAATTTAGATGTTAATACAATTTGGTTTGAAGACGGATCTAAATTAACTAGTGCAAAAGATTTAGTAGGAACCGCTGGCGGACTTTCTTTTCAATACAAATTAAAAACAGATACCAATCCTTTTGGAACATCACTAGCTCAAGTTGGTGAATTACGATTTAATAACGCCTCTACAGTTGATTCTACCGAAATATATTTATCAACAAACACAGCTGTTTTTGATAATCAAGATGGACCAACTATAAATATGGTAAATTTTTTTAATTATGTTAAGGGCAGATCATCATCAATAAAAACATTTGTAATTATATACAAAAAAAAAGATAGTTCCAAAAAAGTAATTTTTTCAGTAAATGATCTCGTAGTGGATACTACTAATAGTCATTCAACCTTTAAATTAAACAGAGAGGTAGCATTTTCCTCAGAAAACACACCATTTGTTGATGAAGAGGAGCTTATAGTTAGTTTTAAAATATTAGGAGATAAAGGACCTCAAGGACCACCAGTTGATGGAGGAGGTATGGTTCCTTATGAACCATTTAATGTTACTAGTTGTGAAGGACAAAGAGACTTAACAAATGGAAGAACATTCCTTAATCAATTTACTTCTCCCTCCACAGGTAATTTTACACATATGACTATTTATACTACTAGTAATACAGCTACTTTTTGGACTGGTAGATTAGGTGTAGCTATTTATACACATACTGATGATAGATTGAACGCCAGTAGACAAAATGGATTTCCAACACAGTTAATTGCTTCAAAGGTATTAAATCTTGTTAATCAAAACTTTAAAGAAAAATACTATACAATTCAATTCGACACCCCTGCTACATTATCGGCTAATGAAAGATACTGGGTTGCTATTGGAAGATTAGGTAATAAATCTATTTCTATTTTGGAAAATAGCTCTGAGTCAACACCATACAGTACAGGTATGTTAGGGTTAACCTATACTTTAGACTCTAATGTATTTCATCCATCAACATATACTTTTCAAAATGATTTAAGCACTATTCCAGAAGCTAGTTTTAATGGTGGTAGTGAGGGTTTTTGGTTTAGATTATATAATCCTAATGCCGCAGTAGGAATAGGATACAGAGGAGCTACTGGTCCTCAAGGTCCACCAGTTGATGGAGGTGGAGTTATTCCATATGAACCCTATAATAGAAATATTTGTTCTCGAGGACAAAATTTAGCAAGCAGTTACGTTGTTTACATTCAGTGGATCGCACCATCAGGTGGTGATTATACTAATGTTCGTATTTATACTCAGGGCAATTCATCAACCACATACACCGGAACAATAGGAGTAGGATTATATGAAAATGATCCAACTACTAACCAACCATTAACTTTTATTACTTCTGGTGGAGACGTTTTAGCAAATCATAATATGAGCCATCAATATACCGATATACGATTTTCAACACCAGGTAATGTAAATCCAGGGCAACTTTATTGGATTGCTATAGCCCACGATAATACTCTACCTAATGGAGGTTCAGGTGGTTCTATATGGTTAGTAGATCATGAAGCTCATAACGGTGCTAATAACCGGTCAAATTACATTATGAATAGTGGATTCGACCAAGTTAGTGGATTTTTAATACCAAATAATTTAATAGTTACCGATTATTGTCCTTGGTTTTATATTTATAATCCTGCTGGTGCACTAGGTAAAGGAACAAAAGGAGATAGAGGAGAACAAGGTCCTGCTGGAGATGATGGAAGTTTTGGTGGTGCATCTTTTGACTACACATTTAATGATACTCCAGTAGCAAGCGGAATCGCTGATGGTGAAGTTCGTCTTAATCAAGGATCCCAACCAACCTCTACTCGTATGTATGTAGCCTGGAAAGATGATAATTCACATGCAATAAATCAGTTTATAAATTCATTATTAACTATTAATTCTAAACCAAAAGGATTTGTAAGAATATCAAATAAAACAGATAATACAAAATTTATTTTATTTCAAGTTGATGATGCTACCACAACACCCAACTCACATTTTGAATTAGAAGTAGTTTTACAAGCTAATTCAACTGATGTGAGATTTATTGATGGAGAAGATGTAATTCTTAGTTTTGTTTTACACGGACAAAAAGGAGATAGAGGAGAACAAGGTCCTGCTGGAGAAACCTTTTTAAGTTCCGGAGATTGGCTTACCACTAACGGAAATAATACCCCTTTAGCTGGTCAGTTTAGATTAAATACAGATCTTGTTAACTCACCAACCGTAACATCATTAGTTATCCATACAATTGATAGCAATGATCCACCTAATAATTTTACGAATTTATTTGAGGCATTTTCTCCAGGAGATACTATAACTATATCTAAAAGCAATACTAATTATGGTATTTTTAGAGTAGAAAGTCAATTTGTAACATTCATAAATGTAGATAAATACCAGGCTACATTAAGTCATTTAGAAGGAAATATTCGAGATTTATCTGATAGTATAGGAGAATCATATAAAATATCTAGAAATGGTCCTCGAGGGCCAGCTGGAACTAATGCTGGAAGAGGAGATCAAGGTCAACAGGGTCCAAGGGGAGAACAAGGAGATAAAGGTCCACAGGGTCCAAGAGGACCACAAGGTATTCAGGGTCCTCCAGTAGATGGTGGAGGTGTAATGCCTTATGAACCTTTTAGTAATATAATCGGACATGAAGCTTTTGGACTAGGTAACAAAATTTTGTATTTTAATCAATTTATAGCACCTACTACAGGTTCTTACAGTCATCTTACCGTTCAAACAACAATAAATAGTAATAGTTCATTCACAGGAAAACTTGCTTGTGCTATTTATGGTAATAATCCTTCAACTGGTGAAGCTGAAAATAATAGTGGTATTCCAGGTGCTCTTATAATGTTTAAGATAAATGATTATAATAATAACCCTATAGATTTACGAAGAACTTATATTACTTTTGAATTTCCAACTCCTTTACAGTCTATTCAAGCTAATTCAATCTATTGGGTAGCTTTTGCTAAGTATACTAATAGCGGACAGAATGTAGCATTTTCGAATCATTCTGATTATAACAACGGTAGAAGAGTAGCGGTTCAATCACTAGAAAGTTCTGGTTATCAAGGAGGTGCTTTTGTACCCTCACTATTTGATCCAAATAGTTATAATAGGTCTAGTGATTTAGCTTACTGGTTTAGATTATATAATATAAATGGTGCTTTGGGAAAAGGATCTAGAGGAGAACAGGGAATCAGAGGCCCACAAGGTGGAATTGGTCCAAAAGGAGAACAAGGAGACAGGGGTCCTACTGGGGAGCAAATAACAGCTAGAAATTACAATATAACAAACTCTGGCGCGGGTGCATATTTGATAGATGGAAATGCTAATGATACAATTTATTTATTCAGAGGACAAAAATACACATTTACTATATCTGCTAGCGGTCATCCATTTTGGATTCAAACTCAGCCTGGTGGATATAACGCAGATTATATATACACAGATGGATTAATTCCTATAGGAGGTGTTCAGAATGGAATTTTACAGTTTGTAGTTCCATATGATGCTCCTAATACATTATATTATGTTTGTCGGTTTCATTCATCTATGAAAGGAACTATAATTATAAATGATTTAACACCGGATAACTTAAAAGGCGCACAAGGTCCAACAGGTATAGGAATTAGAGGCCCACAAGGACCTCAAGGTATAGGAATTAGAGGTCCACAAGGACCTCAAGGTATAGGAATTAGAGGAGAACAAGGTCCTAGAGGACCTCAAGGTATAGGAACTAGAGGACCACAAGGTATAAAAGGAGATCAGGGCATTCCAGGAACTGCTAGTTCATCATTAAAAGCGGGCTGGGACACAAATTTAAGAGATAATGGTTCCGCTGCTATTTATAATATGGAAATAGTGTTAAATTCCAATACTGTTTTAAATGGAGATTTATTTGAAATTATACGAGGTGAAGGTTTTTCTAGAGTAAGAATAAAACAAGATGCTAATGTATTAATATCTATTATGGCACCAATAATGAATCAAAACTTAAGTGGAAATTTGGAAGGTAAACTCCATATTCATAAATGGGATGATTATACGAATATGTCTAGTCCTGTTGATAATTCTATATTAGGTCCAGGAGGAATAACAGTTTCCGTAGGTCCAAACGAAAGAGACCAACTAGATGTAGATATAATTCATGAATTTAAAGCGAATGAAGCCATAGCGTTATATTATTCTGTTATCAGAAGTGGAGCAACAACAACCAATCATCAATTATATCCAGGACATTTATCTATGGTTAATTTGAGTGGAGGAGATATGGGACCAAAGGGAGATAAAGGTGAACAAGGTCCTAGAGGACCTCAAGGGACAAGTATTAGAGGAGAACAGGGTCCTAGAGGACCCCAAGGTATAGGAACTAGGGGAGAACAGGGTGATAGAGGACCTCAGGGCTTTATAGGTATTAGGGGAGAACAGGGTCCTAGAGGACCTCAAGGTATAGGTATTAGAGGTGAACAGGGAGAAATAGGACCAAGGGGTCCTCAAGGAACTCCTGGTATAGGACTTAAGGGAGCTCAAGGTGAAACTGGTCCAAAAGGAGCACAGGGTGTTCCTGGAGCGGATGGTAATTTTGGCGGTGCTTCATTTGATTACACTTATAAAGGAATGTTGGGTTCAACTCCTAGTTTTACACCATTACCAGATGGTTATGTATACGGATTTCAGGGACTTAACTCCAATCTAAATAGTAGTAGTTACTTACAAATTTCTATGAGTGATGATGATGGAAACGATATCAGTTCTTTTATGACTACCTTAGAATTAGTCAATAATCCTATTAAAGGACATATATTGATTGCTAGAAAAGGTGATACATCTAAATTCATAATGTTTTCAATTACTCTTGTTACTTATTTAGCCAGCTCAGAAAGTTACAGTCTTAAAGTAATTAAAGTAAGTGAAAGTGAACCAAATCCATTCACAACAACTGATCCAGGTAATGATGTTATTTTGAGTTTTACACTAGTAGGTAGTCAAGGAGGAAGGGGAGAACAGGGTCCTAGAGGACCCCAAGGTATAGGAAGTAGAGGAGAACAAGGTCCTAGAGGACCTCAAGGTATAGGAACTAGAGGACAACAAGGTGTAAAAGGAGAAACGGGACCAAAAGGCGCACAAGGAGAAGAGGGACCATTAGGTATAACAAGAAGATTTAAATACACAAATATCACATCTACTGGTGATCCAGGAGCTGGTAAAGTTAAAAATAATTCTAATTGGACCTCTGGAATAAGTACTAGAGTTTATATTAGCACAACTGATGAAGATGGTAGTGACGTTCAGGGTTGGTTAAATTATATAACACATTTTTGTCCTCCGGGTAGTTTTGGATCACAGGACGGTGGAGTATTAGAAATAAAAAGAGATGAAGATTGTTACGCAATATTTAAGGTGACAGAAGTGTATTTAGCGCCATTAAATCAAACTTACAGAGAATTAGTTGTAATCAAACTAGGAAATGGAACAAACGAACCAGCTACAAATGATACTGTTTCAATAACATTTTTGGCTAGTGGTACTAAAGGATCTAGTATTACGGGTCCTACTGGTGAACAAGGACCAAGAGGCCCTCAAGGAAATCCAGGTATAGGACTTAGGGGAGAACAAGGACCAATTGGTCCAAAAGGTTCACAAGGAGAAGATGGAACACAAGGACCAACGGGTGTAAATGGATATGATGGAAATGCTTTTCAATATAAATATAATTCTGGAAATGGTGGATACGGTCAGTTTAGTAGTGGAGGATTTACAACTAGAAGTGCTGTTTCTTATACAACAAATAAACTTCAAACTACAGAATTTTGGATTAATTGGAAAGATATCACAGAAAATCAAATTGGAACCGGACCTAGTTTATCAGGTGGTGTGCCGGCTTTAGGATGGTATGGATTATTTACAACTGATGATATTGTTGTCGTTAGAGGAAATGATTCTCAGACGGCAAATGATATAGGTATTTATAGATTAACAGAAGTTCCATCATGGGAATATGTGCCTTCCTATACAAGTTTTATTAAATTAAGGGTTCAATTGGTTTCATTAGGATCTTCAACAACAAATTGGACCAGTGGAAGAACATACAATATAGGTATATCCAGAAAAGGAGATAAAGGAGCACAAGGAGAAGATGGAATAGGTATTAGAGGAGCTCAAGGGTTGCGTGGACCTATTGGACCTCAAGGGGGACAAGGAAATCCGGGTATAGGAATTAAGGGAGCTCAAGGACCACAAGGAGAAGATGGACCTAAGGGAACTCAAGGACCTAGAGGATTACCAGGTGTAGGACTTAGAGGAGCTCAGGGTCCACAAGGAAACCCAGGTGTAGGAATTAGAGGAGCACAAGGTCCACAAGGAAACCCCGGTGTAGGAATTAGAGGAGCACAAGGTCCACAAGGAAGACCAGGCGCAGATTCAACTACACCAGGTCCAAGAGGACCTCAGGGACCAAGGGGAGATCCAGGATCTGGTGGAGAACTAGGCGATGACGTTCATATTAAAGGAAGACTAGCTGTTGGTAATCCTACTCCTGGATTTGGTGGTGCTGGAGATATAAGAAGTAGAGGTAATATTACCTCCTATTCCTCATCCGATAGAAGATTAAAGGAAAATATTAAAGTTATTGAAAGTCCATTAAATAAAGTAATATCAATAAATGGTGTAACTTTCGATTGGACTAAAGAATTTATTGAGAAAAATGGTGGTGAAGATGATTATTTTATGAGAAAAGAAGATGTAGGAGTGATAGCTCAGGAAGTTGTTAAAGTAATGCCCCGTGTTGTAGCTGAACGCACAGATGGTTATTTAGCCGTCAAATATGAAAAATTAATTCCTTTACTTGTTGAAGCCATAAAATCTCTTAATGATAAAATTGAAAAATTAGAAAATAAAATAGAAGATTTAAAAAAATAAATAATATATATAATGTCGGTAGCAATAAATGATGATGGTGATTTACCAGCTTCAGAATTAAATAGATATTTAGGAGCAGAAGCACCATTCACGAGACAATTATACTTTAATGGAACTTTTGGTGCTCCAAATTTTTCACTTAATCAAATATTTTTTTCTAATGTTGGAACTGCAGATCCTCCAGCCACATTTTCTATGAGTAGTTTAAAAGGAAAGCGATTTGGTATTTATCAAAATCCGCAGAGGAGTTTACTTCATACAGGCACATACACTACACAAGGAGACTTTGCTTTACCAATATTTATAGGGTATTTTGGATTTGGAACATCAGGAGTATTAAATCCAGCCAATAAAGGTTTCCCATTAGCTATTTCAATATCAGCATCATCCGATGTTGTAGTATCTATGAAAACAGGAGATGGATTTACATGGAGTGATGTTACGCTTGTAGGCGGACAGGCTGAACTAATAACTGTACAAGGGGATGCTATAAGAATATTTGGAGAAGGAGGAAGAAGATTAGGACCTAGTAGGGACACAACAGTAAAATTATCTGTTGCTCCTTGTTTAGCACAAAAATTGGGGCTTAGTCCTGTTGAAGCTTTACGAGGTGCTCATACTATAGATATTACATTTAAAGCTCATGAGGAGAGTGATGATGATCCATTTGATGACCCATTTGATGATCCTATTGATGGTCCGTTGGATCCGCCACTAGGACCTATTCGTTAATTTAATATTAATAATTACTTAAAAATATAAATAAAATTAATATTAAATGAATAAAATAAAATGTGCTTACCTATGTATTGATAATTTTTATAATGACCCATATAAAATTCGTGATTTTGTTTTAAAACAAGATTTTAAAATACGTGGAAATTATCCAGGAAAAAGGACAGTTTCTTTTGCTAGCGAAGATATAAAAGAAACTATACAAAATTATATTTATCCGTTTGCTGGAAAAATAGTAAAATTTCCTTTAGAAAAAACAGATAAAAACTATAATGGTGCTTTTCAATATACAACTTCGCGTGATAGATCATGGATTCATAATGATGGTTGGAACGATTGGGCTGCTGTGCTCTATTTAACTCCAGATGCCCCAGTCACAGCAGGAACTGGATTTTACAAATACGAAGATGGAACCAGATATTCTACTGAAGTTAACGGACAATTAAAAAATGATATTGGTAATCATTCCCAAGATATGACGAAATGGACTTTAGTTGATAAAGTAGGTAATGTTTTTAATAGAATGATTATTTTTAATAGCAAACAATACCACTGTAGTTTAGATTATTTTGGAACTAATAAAGAAAATGGAAGACTTTTTCAAGTATTTTTCTTTAGCACCGAAAATAAAAACTCATAATATAATTTATATGTTTAATCTTCCAGAAGATTTACAAAAAGAAATTTTATCATATCTTGTTGTTTGTGGTAAAAATAGTAATTATATTTTTAATAAAGAAAGTTATAATTACTTTAAATCAAAAAATTTTCATAAGTGTGGTCCAATAATTGTATTAGGTAAACACGTGTGTAAAAACTGTTATAAAAAGGAGATTCAATATTTTCAAATGATCTGTATGAATTGTGGATATTTTTAATTATTATTTTCCAAATATTCAGCCCAACTCTTTTTTGTGCCTCCATCGTATGAAAAGGCAAATTTATTTTCGATCAACCATTTTGTAATAGAAGTGTTGTCTATAATTATATCTACTAAAAGTCTTCCATACTTGTCGAATTCTCCGCATTTAACTTGCACCATTTTATCTAATATTTTTTTTCTCAATTCATCTCTTACCTTAATACCCATCGCTTTTTCTTTTTTATTACGTGTTCTTAATTCTGGTGTATCAACACCTTCTATTCTACAATTAAATCTGTAGAATTTTCCAAACATTTTCATAACAATCTTGACCGTATCACCGTCATAAACATTTACTACTTTACCATCATGGGTTTCACCTTCAAACCCAAACATAGGAACATCGTTATTTACACTATCCCAATCCATAGTCTCTACATTACATACAGAAAAACATCCACATAATACCTTCATGTATCTAGACATCTTATCAAATAAAATAATTATACTTTTATATAGTTATTTTATTATTTTTTTCAATTTATTTTTTCGGTAACTGTTAATTTAACTCCTTGATTTTCTAATTCCTTAAAATCAACACTTTTTAAGTTAATTTCCTTTTTAACTTCTTCTTTTATTTGTTTTTGGGTAGAGTTGGTTTTAAATAGATCTTTGTCTTGAGAAATATTTTCTATATTTGGAGTTTGTAAAACATTTCTTTTATAGTAAGAATTTTCAAATTCTTTTTTTTGTTTTATTAATAGTTCTAATTCTTCACTTTCCATATATTTTGTATAATATTCAAAATTTTTGTAAATTAAGTTAACAATTTGTAACGGAATCTGTTTACAGCGGTTTTTAAACAAACGTTTAAATGCTTCAATACCTATTCTATACTCTCTGCAATAATAAGTAATAATTGTTAATTCGAAATCTAATTTCCATTCATGAATATCATAAACCAAAAATAATTTGTTATTGTTAACATTTACTGGTTTTAATTGCTTATATAANGATAAAGCTATTTTACGCATTCCCTTTTTTCTATAATGATTNATTAAATAATAAAAACCTTCATATCTTGAGTTATCGTATTCATAGCTTAGTAAATAATAATAAAATCCTTCTTTCTCTCTTCCTACTCTTCTTAATAATGATCCTAGTTTAATACAACTTATATATTTTTCTTGTATCCAACCGCCTACTTCGAGTCTTTTTTTATACCATTTTATAGCCTCCTCTAATTCTGTTCCTGTGTCTCTATAAGATTGTGCTAGGTAAAAAATAGTCCTAGGGTCATCAGGATGTGTTTTTAGATGGTCTAATAATAGTTTAGCATCTCTCAAATATTTTTCACGTGAAGACACTCCATGAGATTTAGCACCTCCATGATGATGAGATTTAATATGAACTAAATTTTTATCAACATTTTCTCTAATATAATTTTTTTTATTGTTAAGATAATTGTGAACTGGTCCTTTCCAGTGCCATCCTATTTCATTATTATTATTAACTCTAAATAAATGTGGATTATAATAATCAATACTTCCATATATTCTTTTAATATGATAACAATCTTTAGTTAAATTAATAAAAAATGACTTATCCTTATAATAAAGTTCTTCATCCGCATCTATCCATAAAGCATAATCTGGATTATAACTACTACTAATAACAGATTCTAAAGCTTTTTGTCTATTTACTCCAAAATTAACCCATTCTTCATCAATAATTTCACCAGAAATATCATAACTGTCCATAACTTTTTTTATTAATTCTTGAGTTCCATCTGTTGAACCTGTATCATGAATTATATAATAATCTATCACTTCATGAAGACTTTTAAACAATCGATGTAAATTTTTACTTTCGTTTTTAACAATCATATTTAAACATATTGTTTTTTTCATTATAAATAAATTTTAACATAATTTTTTAAATATTTATATATATTAATTATATAATGGCTTTTACACGATTTAATTATGATGATTGTAGAACTAAGAAGAAATTACAACAACAGACAGGTCCAAGTAGATATATATTAAATGTTCCTGGAAATGGTTCAAAGCCTTGCTTTATGGATGATCCACAAGTTAGGTTACAAAAATGGGGTGCTAATTTAAAATCAGTTGTTAATGGCGGGCCTATTGATATCGATAGTGATTTAACAGGTAGAAACAGAAGATTAACAAAATACTGTTCCAAGGAACAATTCAAAGGAGAGAATCAACTTAATATTAAAGATATACAATATCCAGTTTGTGATAAAGCAGTTACAGATCAGACCCGTGCGACTCACCCAGCATGGATGTATAGAGCTTTACCTCAAAATAGAGAATATCCTTTATTTTTAAATCCACAGGAAAATGTTTGTATGCAATTTCATAATAATTTAAATACACGTCTTTTAGAAAGAGACAATTTTATTCCAAAAATTCCTTGTTTAAAAGAAAAATAAATATGTATTTTATTTAATAAAATATATATTACATATATATAAATGGCTGAAGTTGCTATACCTATTGCTGTTTTGGGAGCTATGTATATTATTTCAAATAAAAATGATAATAAGAAAGAAAATTATTCAAATATAAAATATTCACTCCCAAATACAAAAAAAATAGTTAAAAATTTTCCAAAAAAAACCTATGATGATCTACTTAATCAAACAAATGTTCAGACATATAGTGGTTATAAAAATGCTAATGAGGAATACTATAAACCAACTGGATATAGAAAAGCACTAAACCAAAAAAGACCTGAATCTAATTCCGGTGAAACAGTAACCCAAACATTTGAATCTTTAACCGGTAATAGAGTTCATACTTCTAATTTAGAGCATAATAATATGGTTCCTTTTTTTGGTTCTAAAGTTACACAATCTAGTGATATTAAAGGTTATGAAGGTCTACTCAATACTTACACGGGATCAGCTAATAATTCTATTAAAAAAGAAGGAATCGCCCCTATGTTTAAACCAGAAGCTGGTCTAACTCATATTTATGGAGCTCCTAATACTAGTGATTATATTCAAGATAGAATGAAAGATAATTTAACATCCAAAATGAACAACGTTAAACCATGGCAGGAAATACAAGTTGGTCCTGGTTTAGGAAAAGGATATTCTAGTAAAGGATCTGGGGGATTTAATTCAGGTATGGAACAAAGATCTAAGTATATGCCCAAAACAGTAGAGCAGTTAAGAGTTAAAACCAATCCAAAAGTAACATATGGTGGTCAGGTGTTAGGAGCATATGCTGGTAATGGTCTAGCTAATTCTGCTAATAAAGCTATGATCGGGAAATTAGAAAAAAATAGACCAGATAGACACTATGTAAACTCCGCTGATAGATGGTTTACCACAACTGGTGCGGAAAAAGCACAAACTGCTAGATCTGCTGTTGTTCTACAACCAGAAAACAGAACCACTACTACTCGTGAATATTTTGGTAATGCGGCAGATAGAGAAGGAGAAGGAACCTATCAACCAGGACATTACAGAGGAACCCATAAACAACAGTTGAAAAGCGAAAATGTAGGTGTCGCGACAGATAAAGGAGCTTGGAAAGCCACTCCTCAAGACTATGGAAAGAAAGGTTACAAAGCTAGAACTAATGCTAGAACTTTCACATCTGAAAGAACTCAACCCGGTATTGCTGGCGCACTTGTTAATGCTTTGACTGCACCTCTAATGGATGTATTAAGACCATCCAGAAAAGAAAATGTGATCGGAAATATGAGACCTATGGGTAATGCTTCTGGAAGAGGAGGTGTAATGAATGAACCTATTTGGAATCCTGCTGATACTCCAGTTCATACAATCAGAGAACAAACTGAAGGAACCAAACATATGCTTATGGGTGGAACCGACGAAGCTAATGGTTATATGATTAAGAATATGAACGCGGTAGAGCAACAACGTGAATCAACCAACTGTCAGACACTTAATGGATATAGTGCTGCTAATGGAACTTCTAAAGCTAGAGTTGTTGATGCTGATTATAATGCTCGTCTTAATACAAGCAAACAAGTTGTTAGCAGAGTAGACAGATATAATATTGGTAATTCTTCACTTACTTCTCACGCACAAAATGTTACTACTTTCTCTAATACTGCTACTACACCTGATGAAATGTATGGTAACAATTTCTGTAAACAAACTCCATCTATGTCTACCCATGGAAGAGTAGCTGGAAAAAATACACGTAACTCATCAATTGATTGTGCTAGAAATACCCCAGCTATGGTAAGTGCATTCAATCAAAATCCTTACACCCAATCACTTAACAGTTGGGCTTAAATAATTTTATTTATATTTGTAATAAAATTATTTTCTTCTAGTGCGTTTTTTTCGGTTCTTCTTTCTTCTTCTCTTTGTCTTCTTCTTTTTTCTACGCTTTTTCCTAGTATTACGTTTCTTTTTACGTTTACCTCCTTGTTTAGGACTTGGACTTTTCATACGATCAATTTCTTTAGATAATTCATTTGCCGCATCTGGATTTTTTAAACGTAATAAAGCCTGTAATTGTTTCATCCATCCTAATAATTTTTCTGGATAAATATTTCTTTCTCCA
>PCAT01000003.1 GCA_002730655.1 Balneola sp. | reverse complement strand
CTCAAAGAAGCAATCGTGCATGGGGTACAAGAGTTGATAGAAGACGAAGATGCTTATATTGAGATGACCAAAAAACCAAATCCTTATGGTGATGGGATGGCAGCGAAAAGAATAGTGGATTTTTTGGCGTCTGTAGAATGAAGTATCATATTCTCCAAAAAGCTTAGTATATTAGATTCCATTTATATGGGCATTGCCGCTTAACTCTACAATTGCTTTTACGAAGTGAGTACGTCTAAAATTATGGATGCTGAGGACCTGAATCGCACTTACTTGCGATTTGCTCATCAATTCTTAGAATCATACGATAATCCTAAAAAGCTGGCTATAGTGGGAATGCAAACTCGAGGGGTTTATATGGGGCATCGTATTAGATCAATAATGAAGAAAGAGTTAGACTTTGATATTGATTTTGGGGTCTTAGATGTTACTTTTTATCGGGACGATTTTCGATCTAAGCTTAAAATGCCTAATGTTAAGGTCACAGAGATCCCCTTCGATTTATATGAACGGGATATAATTTTAATAGATGATGTACTCTTCACAGGTAGAACAGTTCGATCTGCTCTAGATGCACTTATGGCATATGGCCGGCCGCGGAAAATTCAGTTTTGCTGCATGGTTGATCGAGGTCATCGTGAATTACCGATAGCGCCGGATTTTGTGGGTGTTCAAATACCTACCTATGCTACGGAAGAAGTACGGGTTCGAGTAAAAGATTTAGATGGCGAAGATGCTGTATATCTAGTAGATGGAAATGATGCATTGAGCGATAATCTCGCTCCAAAGGAGTAAAATTCAGTCTATGAGTGAGCAAAGTAACAATAAAAATTCAACCCAGATACCTAGTGGATATGAATTTAGTCAAAAGCATTTATTAGGCTTAGCGAATTATAGTGCAGAAGACATTCAGTATGTATTGGATCAGGCGGTATCCTTTCGTGAAATCTTGGATCGTCCAGTACCAAAAGTGCCAACCCTTCGAGATAAGACAATCGTGAATTTGTTTTATGAAAATTCAACTAGAACGCGTTTATCTTTTGAGCTTGCACAGCGGAGAATGGGGGCAGATGTAGTCAATTTTACATCAGGTATTTCTAGTGCAAAAAAAGGAGAGTCGTTAAAAGATACAATCCGTAATATTTCTTCTATGAAGATAGATATGGTAGTGGTTCGGCATGAAAGTCCTGGCGTGGCTCACTTCCTAACACAATGTGTAGATGCCGCTATTTTAAATGCTGGAGATGGAGCACATGAACATCCAACTCAAGCCTTGCTAGACATGTTTACTATTCAACAAGTACATGGTTCCGTCAGAAGTGCTAAAATTGCGATTGTGGGTGATATTACTCATAGCAGAGTCGTGCGGTCAAATATTATTGGATTAAAAAAACTTGGGGCAGAGGTGGTTTTATGTGGTCCAAAAACCTTGATACCTAAATTTATTAATCAAATGGGGGTAGAAGTCTCTTATAATCTTGATGAATGTCTCCAATGGTGTGATATAGCTATGGCTTTGCGAATTCAACTTGAACGCCAAGATAGGGGGACAAAATTTTTCCCAAGTATGAGAGAGTACCATGAGAATTTTGGTATAAAACTCTCCCACTTAAATCGTTTTCCTAATTTTAAAATCATGCATCCAGGGCCAATTAATCGTGGTGTTGAAATGGAAAGCGAGGTAGCCGACCATGAACGAGCCATTATTCTTGATCAAGTGAGCAATGGTGTTGCGGTTCGAATGGCGATACTGTACTTGCTAAGTGGGGGCACAAGGATTTAAGCTTACATAGACGTATTTTGTGGTCGTTTGTTGACTTTTACAATGCGATAAAGTAGTTTCATATCTAACTTAAAGCTCAACAACTGTCTTTTATAGAAACAAAGCTACAAACAATACAAAAATACAAGACAACCATCTACCACCTTGTGGTAAAACAATCGATTAGATGCAGGAACTTTTTGTTGAGCAAAAATTAGATCCAGAGGTCGTATACGACAGCAATACAGTGGAAACAGATTGGCCATCAGTGACTGTCGCTATACCTTTATATAATGAAGAAAAACATGTCGATCGTGTATTATCTACTTTTCTTCATTCGTCCTATCCCAATATAGTAGAGGTTCTTATTGCTGATGGAGGTAGTGTAGACAAAACTCGCGAACTCATCCGTAAATGGGCTGAAAAAGACTCTCGTGTAGTTTTAATTGAAAATCCCAATAAGTATCAGTCTTTTGGTCTAAATGAGATGATAAAAAAGGCTAAGGGAGATGTTTTTTTACGTGCAGATGGGCATTGCCTATATGCGAATGATTATGTTGAGGAGTGCATTAAGGCTTTAAAAATGAACGTATCTAGGAATGTTGGAGGTGCTCAGCGTTATTTGGCCCAGAATTCTGTTCAAACAGGTATTTCTCTTGCGGTTAAGAGTATTTTGGGTAACGGTGGGGCAAAATACATGAAAGAGACCTACAATGGATTTGCAGATACAGTATTCCTTGGCTGTTTTTGGACCCAAGATTTAAAGAAGCTAGGTGGCTTTAGTGAGATTAATATTACTAATCAAGACTCGGAATTGAATTTACGATTACTCGAACAATATGGACCAAGTATTCGAGTTAGCTCCGACATTAAATGTTGGTATTACCCTCGCTCTAGTTTTAAGGGGTTGATGACGCAATATTTTAGATATGGTCGAGGGCGTTTGATCACCTTATTACTACATCCATTTTCAAGTCCTTTACGAAGTTTTCTTCCCACTATATTTATACTTAGTTACATTGGATATGTGATCGCTGATATATTGACGGTACAATCTATCTATGCGGTACCAGTTAGCTTATTTTTCCTTGGCTTAGTAGTACTAGAGTCTACACGGGTAGCTTGGGTATACAGGGCTGATTTTAGTAAAAACATTTGGAAATCGAATAAAAAACAACCGAATGTAATATCGAAAGTTTTTCATACGGCTTGCTCGTTGATTATTATGCAACTTGGGCATTCCACAGGTTTTATCTTTCAGGTCGTTAAACGATTTTTTTCTACCAAGAATTCTTGGTAAGAATAGTGCATGCCCATGCGCATCGTACATATTTCATCTGTTCACACATGGAAAGATCCTAGGATTTTCTTTAAACAATGCAGTAGCCTTGCCCAAAAAGGGTTTGATGTCCATTTATTAACACCCGATTCCTCAGATGAAAAGAGAAATGGGGTACAATTACATCGGGTATGGGATTACGATCCTGCTAAGCAAAAAAAAAGTATCTTGGCTAAGTTATTCCGTCCAGCAAAGTTGTTTAAAATGGCACGAAATTTAAAGCCGGACGTGATACATTTTCATGACCCAGAGCTAATTCCTTGGGCCTTAATTCATAGGATGTTGGGGTATATTACAGTTTATGATATTCATGAAGATAATAAAACGGTTATACGCCATAGAAATTATATTCCAGATCTATTTAAAGAGTTTTTGTCACTGCTAATTGGCTGGATAGAAAGACTAGCACATTCGGTTATGCCTACAGTTTTGGCCGAAGCATATTATCAGCGACGCTTCCCGAAAGGTATTATCGTGACTAACTACCAAAATATAACCGTGAAAAAGGAGAGAAATTCTTTGGAGCCCGGCCCTGTCAACGCAGAAGGTGAATCACACGTACTTTATACTGGAAATATAGAGATAGAGAGAGGCGTCTTAAAATACATGGAGGGGATAAGAGGCACTTCTAACCTGCATTTACATTTAATTGGACGCACTTATCAACGAACTTTCGATAAAACCTTAGATGCACAAAAAGGTTTAGAAGATCGAATTCACTGGGAGGGAGTGGCTTCTTACGTACCCTATTCAAGGATTTTGGAGCGTTATGCCGAACGGAATTGGTTAGCTGGGCTGGTGGTTTTTCCCTACAGTGACCATTATAAAGATAAGCATCCTACTAAGTTTTTTGAGTATATGGCATTTGGTATTCCCATAATCTACACCGATTTTACAGAGTGGAAAAATTTGCTGGATCCACTCGAAGTCGGTATTGCAGTAGATCCAGAGAAACCAAAGGAATTGGTATTGGCATTGGATCGTTTAAAAGGGGATAAAGTTCTCTGGGAAACCTATGCCAAGAATGCCCTGCATCACTCTAAACAATTTTTGTGGGATCACGAAGCATCAAAATTAACTACTCTTTATAACGAGTTATAAGATCATCATGACGGAACATAAGACAATAGATTTATTGGATATAGTATTAGTACTTGTTCAAAACAGGAAGAAAGTAATAGCTATTATGAGTCTTTTTACCCTATTGGGTTTAGCAGTTGCTCTTTTATGGCCTAAAAAATATAAAACCGATTTGACTTATATTGTTAATTCGGGGAATTCCATCAATTTTTCCAGTGGGGGTTTGCTAAGTGGTCTCGCTAATCTATCGGTGAGTGGGGATAATGTTAGTTCCGATCAGACTTTAGTCTTGCTACGNAGTAATNANATCAAAGATAAAATGATTGAGGAGTTTGANNTGTTTGAGGTNTACTCTTCTGATNTTCTAGAGAACGTTCGAGAAAAACTTGATAACAATATCATGATTAAAGAAATGAGAGAAGGTGGTATTGGTTTTAATGCCATAATAGCCGTTTCATTCTCGGTGATAGACAAGTCTCCTGAACGTTCTTTTGAAATGACGAAGTATCTCTACAGTTTATTGGACTCAGTGGCCCTGTCCATTAATAAAAAGAATATTGAATCTAGCTATTTAATGCTAGAAAATCGGTTGAACCAAAACATGTTGGAAATGGAACAAGCCGAAGATTCTCTGATTGTATTTCAGGAAGCAAATGGAATACTGCAAGTGGAAGAACAGGCACGGGCCGTTGTCGAAAATATTGCAGAGATAAAATCTGCTATGGTTGAAAAAGAAATCGAAAGAGCTCTTTCTAAACAGACTTTAGGAATAGAAAGTTCTCGGTATAAAACAGCGCAAGTTGCCTATGAAGAGCTCACTAGTTTATATACCGGTTATTTAAACAAGGAAAGTAGTTTAGAGTCACAAGGCGACATTTTTAAATCGGTGAGTGAAATGCCTCCTTTATTTGCAGAGTATTACCGCTTATTTCGGGAAGTAGAAATACAACAGGAAATCTATAAGGTATTATATCCTCAGTACGAGCAACAAAAGCTAAATTTCAATGAAATAAACTCAGGATTGTCATTAATTGACGAGCCAACGCTTCCAACTTATAAGTTTTATCCAAAGCGGGCATTTATAGTAATTGCCTTTTTCCTTTTGGGTTTTATTGTATTATTATTTCGTTTATGGTACGAGCAATGGATTGCTCATATTCGCCAGAAACAGCCAGATTTATACGAAAAATTACTAACTCTTCCGTTTGTTAAGGGTTAGGTATTGATTTATCGAAGTATATATAGTCTTTTATTTGTAGCGCCATTAATTGCAGGGGCTTACGCTTCAGGTGTGTTCTATTTAGCGGAACAAAGTGTTATACCAATTACCCTATTTCAATTAGCACTGGTTGGTTTAGTCGGCGGTTTTATACTTCTTAAGTTTTTGAGTGTTGATTCAAGTTTTGAATTATACGGGATGGAGAAGTGGTATGCCTTATTTTTGGGACTTATTTTTTTATCTTGTATTTATACACCTGAACGCCAACAAGCGGTTTTTTATGCGATCCGTTTTTCGGTGTTGCTGGGGATGACCTATTTTATTTATAACATTATTCAAGAAACCCAGCATCTTAAAATAGGGGTCTATGCCTTTATTGCTAGTGGAGTCATAGTTGCTCTGATCAATTTGTACCAAATATATATGAATCCTGAAATTTTAGCCTTTAACTACTTGAAGCAAGGGGTGCGAATTATCCGTTCAACTGGGGCTGAAAATGATCCTAATATATTTGCAAGTAATTTTTTTACCCCTATTCTTATTTGTGTTGCTTGGATAGGGACTACCACAAAGAAGTGGTTTCGTTTGGTATTGTTCGGGTTCGCAGGAGTAATGTTGGCGTCTGTATTACTCAGCTATTCAAGATCCGCTTGGATATCACTGTTCGTTGGTATACTAACTATACAGCTATTCCAGAGGAAGAATCCTATAATACTCTATGGTGCAATAGCATTCTTAGCCGTTTTTTTGATCAGCCCAACGGTTCAAAATTTGGTTTTATCACTATGGGATCGTATTGTTGGGTTGTTTGTGGGCGGGGGGGATGATTCTACTAAGTTTAGAGTAGTCTTGGCGATGGGAGCCTTAACCATGATAGCAGATAGTTATCTGCTTGGTGTGGGGTTCCAAGGCTTTTCAACTTACTTTCAACATTTATATCCTCCTCAGGAAACGCAATGGATTTTTGAGCCGCATAATGACTTTTACATGGTCTTTGCTGAATTAGGCTTGCTTGGGTTTTTATTGTTCGTTGTAATAATGTATTTAATATTTAGACAGGCCTTAGAGAGTATGCAATGGTTTAGAAGGATTCATGAAAATGCTTGGATTCAGGCGGTAGGACTAGGATTTGTGGCTAGTTTTGTCTCTTATATGATATTTGCTCAATTTATAAGTGGGTTAATGTTAAATAGCCTTTTTATGATTTTAGTTGCGTTAATTTTTAGCTTGTCTAAATTCACTGACCAGTTGCGAATATAGTGATTGTAATTTTTCCGTTAGTACCTTTAGATCATACGAATTCACTATTCTTTTTCTAATTGTTTCTTTTTTGTATGTATCTAAGTGACTGTATACATGCAGGATTGCCTGTGCTAATGCTTCAGAGTTACCAGGTTTGACTAGCTTCCCAGAGTGATGTGTTCGTACCACTAGGTCATTCCCCCCAACTTTTGTGGCAACAATGGGAAGACCACACGAGCTAGCTTCTAAGAGGGAAACATTAAAACCTTCACTACGACTCGGAAGAATGAAAAAATCAGCTGCTTGGTAGTATCCTTTAAGGTCATCCGGCGAAACGGGATCATACAGGATGATGGGTATAGAAGGGTCTTCATCTAATTTTTTCTTTATCGAATCTAGGTATTTTCCAGCTTCTTTTATACCTATAACATGAACCAAGAGAGGTTGACCCTGATTTAATTCCTTAAAGTCATTATTTTTTTGCAAGTGTTTTAACGCATCAATTAGTATATCAATACCTTTTTCATGTCGAATATTAGCCACGCACAACGCGTGATTTTGTTGGTCTTTCCACTTTAGTCGTTCCATAGCACGCAGACTTTCAAAAGCAGAGGGAACTGTATAGATTTGAGTATCAATGAAGTTATATATAACTTCAATCTTGCTTTCAAGTTCCGGTATTTCTTCTAGAATATCATTCTTTAATTTAGGACCAGAGCATAAAATGCAATCTACTTGCTTAAGCGCGTCGAAAAGTAAAGGTTTAAGATCTAGATAGTTTAAACTTTTATACCAGTCGCTACCATGTACTGTTAGTACAATAGGGTAACCCATTTTTTTTAGTTTAGGTATAGCTAAACCATTTGGATAAAGCCAGTGTATATGCAATAAGTCAGGTTTTTCCAGTGCTAACTTCTTGATTAGTGCATTGGATATATTTTTTTGTATGAATAAAGGCTTGCTACGATTTGGAAGGGATGTGTAAAGTACACGTTCATCGGTGGGGGCTACTTGATGCAGGGGAGATCGATTCGTTTTCCATCTTTGAGTCCCAGGAACAGCACGGGGGGTAGGTACGATAAGTCTCAGATTCATATCCGGAATAGCTCGTATCGCTCTGTATTGATCATACATAAATTTCCCTCTATGCTGGTCATGTTCTGAGGGAAATAGATGCGTTATTAACCCTATTTTTAGCATCTTTTCAGTTTTATTTATACTTACATTTTTAGACGATTAGTTTAATCGTCTAACCGCCACATAAGCCGTAATTATACTAGTAAGTGCTCCTACACCACTCATGATTAATTGGACTCTTCGGTTCTTTAGTGTTTCAATATTTATTTGATTCTGTAATCCAGAACGTGCATCCTGCAAAGGGATGCGGTCAACAAAAATAATATCACCGGATTCAAGAATTGCTTTGTCAGGGTAATACCAA
>PCAT01000002.1 GCA_002730655.1 Balneola sp. | reverse complement strand
AAACCTAGGGAGTATATTTGAAGATTTTAACATTTACATCAAACATAGCTTGCAATGGTTGCGTCTCTAAAGTTAAAACATTTTTAGATGAGCTTGAAGGGGTTATAAAATGGGAGGTGGATATAGGAAATCCACAAAAAATCCTAACCGTACAAAGTAATGAATTAAGTGCCGATCAGATTCAAGAAGCTGTAATTAAAGCTGGGTACCAGTTGGAAGACCTACAAAATTCATCTAACCCAAGTTCTAACAATGATTTCTAATGAGTACATAATAGAATTGCTAAGACAAGAAACTAGTGAGGAGTATGCAAAGCGTATGCAAGGTTTCTTTAAAACCGGAAAAGGGCAATATGCAGAGGGAGATATTTTTTGGGGTATTCGGGTGCCATTTCAACGCGCAATTGCGAAAAAAGTTAGTCGGGATTTCTCCCCTGATCAGTGGCCTGTACTCATTGAACACTCTGTTCATGAGGTGCGCTTGACAGCCCTTTTTATTTTGATACATTGGTATGAAACGGCTAAGAGTGACAAAGAAAAAGAAAAGTGGGTGCAGTTGTATATAGATTATAGGTATCACATAAATAATTGGGATTTAGTAGATACTTCGGCGTACAAGATTTTGGGTGATTGGTTCTGGGATAGAGACCGAAGCCTTCTCAAGGATTGGGTAGTTTCGCAGAATTTATGGGAGGTACGTATTGCAGTAGTAAGCACTTATCAGTTCATTAAAAGGGGAGATTTCAGTAGTACACTTTGGATGGGGCAACGATTATTAAATCATTCTCATGACCTTATTCATAAGGCCTTAGGCTGGATGCTACGAGAAGTAGGTAAAATGGAGGAGGATGTTTTGCTAGAATTTCTTAATAATTACTATACTATCATGCCAAGAACAATGCTTAGATATGCTATTGAGAAACTGAATGAGCCCCTCAGAAAAGCGTATTTGTTAGGGGAAGTAAAAAATTAATTGAATCCTCATCTTCGCTTGTATAACTGTTATATTTCGGGAAGATGATACAATCTTACATCATATTTCGAATTTTAAGGCGTGTTTTTAAACGATCGAGTTTTTTTTTAACACTTATCTCTAGTTTAGTACTTAGTTCGGTAATCTACGCTGTATCCCCTATGCCTCAAGAGGATGAGGCTATTGTATTGTTAGTGCTGGATATTAAAGATGAAGCTCCCATAATTGGAGTTATATTTTGGAGCAAAAAAGCAGCAATTTCTGAAATTAGTAATGTTAAAGGGCGTGTTCGAATTGATCGTTTTAAAGGTCAAGATAAAATTGAAATTCAGGCTCTAGGATATCAAAAAAAAATATTGAGTTACCAAGAATTAAGTGCGCTGGGTGATACTTTATATATGGAGCCAGAAATTTTTCAACTAGAAAATATAGTCGTTTCTGCCACTCGATGGAGACAAAATTACACTTCGGTCTCGCAGGCTATTTTAGTCATAGAGCCGGAAGTAATACGACTCCGTCAGCCACAAACAATGGCAGATGCGCTTGGGCTAAGCGGTAAGGTTTTTATTCAAAAAAGCCAGCAAGGAGGTGGTAGCCCTATGATTCGTGGCTTTGCAACTAATCGTCTACTGTATAGTGTAGATGGAATTCGTATGAATACGGCTATTTTTAGAAGCGGTAACATACAGAATGTCATTAATCTGGATCCTTTTTCCATGCAACGTTCCGAAATACTATTTGGCCCTAGTTCGGTGATGTATGGAAGTGATGCCATTGGTGGGGTAATGAGTTTTGAGACATTAACCCCAGAATTTGCTTTGGAAAGCGTAAGAAATATATTTAATCCCATTGCTAGTGGGAAAGCTATAATTCGAGGTATATCGGCTAATAATGAACGTACTGGACATCTGAATGTACAGCTAGGATGGAATAAATGGGCATGGCTGGGAAGCATAAGCCGATGGCAGTATGGCCACCTTAGGCAAGGTTCAAATGGCCCTGAAGATTATGTAAAAAATTATTACGTAGATCATTGGCAAGGTACCTTTCAACCTCTTATTAATGGCCAAGTTCCTGACGAAATAGTTGAGCAGAGCGATCCTTTACTACAAATACCTTCAGGTTATGATCAGTGGAATACTTTGCAAAAAATTCGCTGGCAACCATTGGATCAAATGGATGTACAATACACTTTTCAATTTTCAGAAACTTCGAATTACGGGCGATATGATCGTCACCTTCGGTTGCGAGATGGATTGCCGTGGTATGCACAATGGGATTATGGTCCACAGGGATGGAAGATGCATTTATTATCGCTAAAAATGAGAGGTGGTATGAATGAAGCTATTTATGATCAATTAGTTATAAAAGGCGCCAGGCAATATTTTTGGGAAAGTAGAATGAGTAGAAATTTTGGAGAGCTATTTGTTGAACAGCAAGACGAACTAGTCCATGCAAATTCCATTCATATAGACGCTATTAAATGGTTAAATGAGTATATATTGCTTAGTTATGGTGTGGAATGGGTACAAAACAAGGTAAACTCTGAAGGAGTTATACAGCAACTTTCCGTAGAAAAATCCCAACCTGGTTTGGCTAGATATCCTGATGCAACCTGGACATCTTCAGCGTATTTCTTTCATTCAGACATCCAAATAAATACGAATACCAAATTACAAGCTGGCTTACGGTATAACACCTATTACATTAACGCACAATTTGGAGACTCAGATCGTCTAGATATAAAGTTAATCGATACAGTGAACCTTAGCGATCGAGCCCTCGTGGGATCACTTGGGCTTATAAGCCGGCCCAACAATGATTGGGTACTTAAGCTAAATATGGGAACCGCCTTTCGATCTCCGAATGTGGATGATATGGGAAAGGTATTTGATTCAGAGCCAGGAGCGGTAACGGTACCTAACCCGAAGCTCAAAGCTGAATATGCTTGGAATATAGATCTAGGTATAGTTCATAGAGTGTTGAGCGGGCTCAGGCTTGAAATGAATGCGTATTGGACTCATTTGGAAGATGCAATGGTACGTAGAGATTATTCAATTAATGGACAAACCACCATGCTTTATAATGGTATCAATAGTAGGATACAGGCAATACAAAATGCGGCCTTTGCTCAAGTATATGGCTTACAATGGAGTTTGGATGCTCAACTGAGTATTCGATGGATTCTAAACACACGAATAAACCTACAAAAAGGAGAGGAAGAATTAGACAATGGCTCATTTAGCCCATCTAGACATGTGGCTCCATTATTTGGAGAGAATAGTCTTAGTTATGAATATGACAGATGGTCTGTTAGCCTTATACATCGTTTTCAGGGTGCTATGGCATATGATCAAATGGCTGTAACAGAACGTGCAAAAATAGAAATTTATGCACTGGATACCCAGGGTTTACCCTATGTCCCATCTTGGCAGATATGGAATCTAGTTGGTCAATGGGAGTTTGCTGAATGGGGACAGCTATTATTTAGAGGGGAAAACCTCAGCGATCAGCGCTATCGTCCGTATGGTTCAGGTATTTCAGCAGCCGGTCGCAGTATTCAAATTGGATTAAGTCTTCGTTTCTAAACCTATCAAATCTTTTTATATGCTTTTTTCTAAGATCCAGGCCTAAAGACTAATTAAACTCCATTCATTAGAGGTTCATTTATGGCCCGAATACTGGAGTTGGGGAGTCCTTCTGGATAATGTAGTTTAACCGCGTCAATGGCTTCGAGAACGAGTTCTAGGTGAAGTTTTTTGGAGCGATTGTAAAACTCTTGAGCTTGCTGGCTAAGCTTGGGTTTTCCGTGTAATGGTTTGTCGCTTATGCTGAGTAATGTAGCATGAGGGACACGGTATCTAAAACCATTGGTTGCAACAGTGGCAGATTCCATATCTATGGCAATGCTACGGCTTTGATGAATTTTTTGAACTGTTTCATTTGCGGAAAATTCCCAGTTTCTATTAGTGGTCGTGAATACTGTCCCTATACGGTGTTCAATCCCGCGCTTGTCTAACGCCTGTTTTAAATAGCTATTGAGAAGATAATTGGGAATAACAGGATTTGCGATTGGAAAAATATCGTCCAGAACGCGGTCATCACGATAGTATCCATTAGCTAATACAAAATCCCCAATTTGTTGATGATTTCGTAGACCTCCACAATGCCCAACCATGATCATGGCGTCGGGTCGTAAAACGGCGACATGATCCGTTATGGTTTTGGCATTAGAGGGCCCAACACCAATATTCACCAAGCTTATGCCCGTATTGTTAGGTTGTACCCAGTGGTAAGCGGGCATTTGTACTGATTCATTTTTTGGCAAAACAGCATCAGGAAATTTCTCTGTAAAGACTTTTACATGCATGTTGTAATTGGTGAAGAGAATGTATCGCTGAAAAAGTTCTGGCAGAGTTCCTGTGTAATGCAGTAACCTGTTAATAGAGAGGTCTACGCGCTCAGGGGAAAATAAAAACAATTTCTTTTTAGTAAAATCCCATTCTCCTTCGTCAATATGCGACAACAAACTAGGGTCATCGAGTGCAATACGAGCTCTTTTTTTATTTAATTGTACGGAAGCACCTTTTTTAAGAAGACGGTATAGTTCACGAATTAAGTACCAGTAAAATACTTTTGGGTGGGCCATTTCACCGCTAAGCCTTGGATTGTGTTTGGAATATTCTCGGTAAATTTCTAAATGGGGATAAAACCCTTCGTCAAACAATTGTTCCATACATTCGCAAAGCGATTTAACATCTTTTTTAGTAAATGAATCAGCAGTGATGGACATAATTTTTTTCATACTACAATATAAACAAATTCTGTCTGAGGAGATAATGCAGTGATAGAAGCTAAAATACCATAGTTTTCTCCCAGACTAATTTCTAACCCTTTTTTTGATTACGCAATTATGAATATCGATTTCTTATTTACTATTGAGTCTTGGAATACCGAACAAGAACGTTCCCTTGCGGTTACTAATATATTTGAATTAGTACAGCGGGATATGGTATTGGGCTCGGAGCAACATCGCGCGAGTTTTACAGTATTAAAAGCTCCAGATTGGGTTAATGTTTTAGCGCTTACCAAAGATCAAAAAGTTATTCTAGTCGAACAGTATCGGTATGGAATTCAAGCTCCTACCTTGGAGTTACCTGGAGGAGTATGTGACCCTGAAGAACTTCCATTAGAAACTTCTAAGCGGGAATTACTTGAAGAAACTGGTTATATTTCTGAAGAGTGGGTTTCGCTAGGGAAAGTAAGTTCAAATCCAGCAATGCAAGATAATTATACCCATAGTTTTTTAGCATTAAACTGTGAAAAAGTAGCCGACCAAAAACTAGATGGAAATGAGCGTATACATGTCCATTTGATATCTGTAGCACAATTTTTAGATAATGTAGAATCAGGAATTATACATCACTCTCTTGTCGCTGCAACCACTGCTAAATATCTATTGTATTTGCGTGATTAAAGCACTGGGTATGACTAAGTGCAGAAAAGTGTCTATAAATTAGGTGAACGAATGAGGTGGTATAAACCGTTATTGAGATTATCCTAAGCTCAAAGTGAATTTGAGAACTTTTCAATTAAGCGAGCAAAATTTTAAAGTTTAAGTGTCATATCAACCACAAAATAGATCAATGAGGAAATTATAAATGATAGAGATTGGAAATAAAATAGATACCAATTTTTTGATAAAAAAAGTGAAAGATGGTCAAGAAATTGAGCAGCCTTTTTCTGCACTATTAGATCGCCCTACAATTGTTTCTGTATACATGAAAAATAATACAGGTAGCTGTGACAAACAGACTGCTAGTCTTGCTGAGTATGCATCTTGGTTTGCAGAAAGAGGATATCAATTGATAGCATTAAGTAAAGATACTTGTGGCTCACATAAAAAATATGCCGATAAACAAGGTATTTCATTTAGCTTGTTATCTGACCCTGAACATGCATTTGCCAAGGCGACTGACTCAATGGTAGAAAAAAAGATGTACGGGAAAGTTTATGAAGCCCCCTCCCGTTCAGCCTTTGTTATTGACGCAGATGGTACTATTTTGGCTGTCATTGAAAAAGTGAATACTAAAGCGCATGCTGAGGAGTTAAAAGAACTGGTAGAAAGTTTGTAATCTATTCCTTAAGATTATCAAACTAATTACTGCCCAATAATTTATTCCTGTTTATACCCATTTAGAAAGACCCATGAAAAGACTTGTCATAGTAGAATCTCCAACAAAAACAAAGACCATAAGTAAGTATTTGCCTAAGGGCTATGAAGTTGATTCATCCATGGGGCATATAAGAGATTTACCATCTTCGGCTAAATTAGTGCCAGCTAAGTACAAAAAAGAGAGTTGGTCTAGTTTAGGTATTAATCCAGATGACCGATACTTTGCTATTTATGTCACTCCGCCAGACAAGAAAAAGATCGTTAAACGCCTAAAAGACAAATTAAAAGGGGTAGATGAGCTCATCTTGGCAACGGATGAAGATCGTGAAGGCGAGGCCATTTCTTGGCATTTATTAGAAGTGTTAAAGCCAAAAGTGCCTGTAAAGAGAATGGTTTTTAGGGAAATTACTAAGGAAGCGGTTCAGAGCGCACTAGATAATACCCGAGATATTGATATGAATTTGGTGCATGCACAAGAAACCAGACGAATACTAGATCGCTTAGCGGGATACACTGTATCGCCTTTATTATGGAAAAAAATTGCTCCTGGACTTTCTGCTGGCCGGGTACAATCTGTGGCAGTTGAGTTCATTGTTCAGAGAGAGAGAGAGCGTATGAAATTTCGAAAAGGAACCTATTACGATCTTCAAGCAATGATCCAAAAAGAAGGTGATAATAGTCAGTTTAAAGCAGACCTAACTTATGTTGATAGTAAAAGAGTTGCCAATGGTAAGGATTTTGATCAAAACACGGGTCAGCTCAAAAAACCAGGTTCTGTTGTATTGCTGGATCAGGAAGGNGCCGACGCACTAGTAAACCAACTAAAGAAGGCGGATTGGAANGTGAGTAATTTAGAGGTCAAAGTACAAAAAAGGAATCCCGCGCCACCATTTATCACATCAACGCTCCAGCAAGAAGCTAATAGAAAGTTTGGTTTTTCAGCGCGCGATACGATGAGTGTTGCACAGAAACTTTATGAGAAAGGATTTATAACTTATATGCGAACTGATTCTACTCGATTATCTAGTCAAGCAATAGAAGCGGCAAGAGAGGGTATTTTTGATCAGTATGGAAAAGAGTATTTATTCGAACAAGTGCGCAATTACACTTCAAAAGGAAAAAGTGCACAGGAAGCTCATGAGGCTATTCGCCCGTCAGGATCTCGTTTTGTTATGCCCGAGCAGTCGGGTTTACATGATCGAGAGCTAAAATTATATGACCTAATCTGGAAAAGAACTATTGCTACTCAGATGGCTGAGGCAAAATTAGAGTTTACTAACGTCAGTATTGAAGCAGTTTCTTCTGATGCAACGGCTAGTTTTCGATCTAGCGGTAAGAAAATCTTATTTCCTGGTTTTTTTCGTGCTTATGTTGAAGGAAGTGATGACCCTGATACGGCGCTTGAGAATCAGGAGCAGTTTTTACCCAGTCTAACAGAAGGTGATCGTACTGAATTACAAGATTTAGCTTTCAGTGAGCACGAAACAAAACCACCAGCGCGTTATACCGAGGCTACTCTTGTGAAAGAACTTGAAAAAAGTGGTGTTGGTAGGCCTAGTACCTATGCGGCTATTATATCCACTATACAAGATCGTGGATATACTAAAAAAGAAGGTAAAGCATTGGTCCCAAGTTTTACTGCTTTTGCTGTTACAGCATTGTTAGAGAAACATTTTCCTGATCTGGTTGATAGTGATTTCACCTCAAATTTAGAAGATAAGTTAGATGAGGTGGCCAACGGAAAGCAAGACCCGATTGCCTATTTAGATGATTACTATAAAGGCGTTAATGGGCTAAAGACAAAAGTTGACTCTCAAGAAGATCAAATCGACCCACAAAAAGCTAAATTATTGGATCTACCTTTGGAGGGTTTAGAAGGAATTAATGTTGCAATTGGTCGTTTTGGGCCTTATGCGAAAATGCAAAAAGACGGTGAGGATATCACTACATCATTACCATTGGGTATGGATCCGAGTGATTTAACTGTTAGCAAGCTGGAAGAACTAATTCAGCGATCAACTGAAAAAGATAAACCCATTGGAATTGAGCAAGATACGGGTCTACCCGTGTTTGTTTTATCTGGACGTTATGGGCCATATGTTCAGTTAGGTGAGCTGACTGATGAGAATAAAAAACCTAAGCGTGTCTCTCTTTTAAAAGGGATGAGTCCCGAAGAGGTTGATGTTGATTTAGCGTTAAAATTACTTGCTTTGCCTCGTATATTGGGTGAGCACCCTGAGGATGGAAAAGTGATAAAGGCAGGTATTGGCAGATATGGCCCCTATATCGTACATGACGGAAGTTTTAAGTCTCTAACTAAAGATGACAATGTTCTTACGGTAGAGTTAGACAGAGCGATTGAGTTACTAAGTCAAAAATCGCCTAAGAGGAGTAGCTCAGAACTTTACGATTTAGGCAATTTTCCTAACACTGATAACCCTATTAAAATAATGAATGGTAGGTATGGGCCTTATATTAAATATGGGAAAAAGAATATAGGCTTGCCCAAAGGAAAGCAGCCTGAAGACATAACTAAAGAGCAAGCAATTGAACTAATTAATGCAAAAAAGTAGTCTACTTAATAAGACGCATGCTACGAATCATTGTCTCGCTTTGTGTTTTAAGTTTATAAAAGTTGAGCTGCTGGGTAATTTTGTCGCGGCAAAAGTAATAGCATGTGAGCCTGCATTTCGGTGTTCCTGCAGTAATACTTCAATAGCTATACCTAGTTGATTGTGAATGGTCAACTTCACAAAATCTAATTTATAGAGCGTTAAAAGTCGTCTGTACCCCCTTTAATATGCCTTGTATGCGCTCCTCAAACAAAAGCTCTTCAGTAAAGTCTCCACATTTGTTATTCTATAGTATATCAAAATATATTCGGTAGGGCCATGTATGATCACCTTGGATTTCAGACCTACCCGATACCTTATTAGCGGAGGCATTTGAGCTCCTTTCTGACCATATCTCTAGTATGGAATATATTTGTATGTTTTGTGCTTCATTT
>PCAT01000001.1 GCA_002730655.1 Balneola sp. | reverse complement strand
ACTAAAAAAGTAACCGAATTAAACCCCATAGACTCTAGAGCATCTATTTGTTCACTCACTCGCATAGTCCCTATTTCTGTAGAGATCCTGGCACCCACTTTACCTGCTAATACCAGAGCTCCAATTACCGCTGCCAGTTCAATAATAATCGATTGACCTACTATGGATCCAACTATTGAAGCTGGGTAAATATCAGTATCTAACTGGTAGGCAGTTTGTAAGGTCAATACAGCTCCGGTAAATACCCCGGTTAACATTATAATGGGTATGGATTCATACCCAATTTTCACAAATTCTTGAAATAAATTCTTGCGATAGATACTAAATTCCAAAATAGATCGAAGGGCATGATACAGTAAAGTGGCATATTGCCCTAGTTGACGAATTGCTTCCATGATTCGGTTCTACGGTTAACCATTCAAATAGTTATATTACAAAAGATTTCTACCAATTGTCATGTTCATCACCATGCATTTGACCTTTATCAATCGCCGATTATTATCCTTTTTACTTCTTCTCTCTTTGGGATGGGAATTACCAAATTATATTCAAGCACAAGTTCCTTCAACTGAAATTTTTCGATTTTTACGAATTCCAACCTCTGCTCAGATGGCCGGTATGGGGGGAGATCATGTAGGACTATGGAATGCAGACGGTTCAGCATTTTTTACCAATCCGGCCTACTTATCATCCAGTGATCATGGATCAGCATCCTTAAGTTTTGTGAACTATTTTGCAGATGCACGCTACAGCAATCTGCATTATGCCTATTATCTAGAGGAATTAGGCACTATAGCGGCAGGAGTACAATATGCTAGCTATGGAGATATGAGGCGATTCGATGAATCCGGGGTTGATATTGGCAGCTTTAATGCAGGCGACTATGTGACACAACTTAGCCTAAGCAGGAGACTTTACCCAACGGTTCAAAGTGGCTTCAGCATTCAATGGCTTCACTCCTCTTTAGATCATTTCAACGCTTCTGCTTTTGCGTTTTCAGGCGGACTCATCTATACTCACCCCAAAAAGATATTAGCTGCAGGAATCACTTTTCAGAATTTAGGTTGGGTATATAATAACTACCTGAATTCTGAAGAAAAACTACCCTTAAATATTGCTCTAGGCGTATCATTTAAGCCTGAATATTTCCCCTTTTTATTGGCTCTTACCCTTAATGACTTACACCGCTGGGAATTACCCGTTTTAGGAGACGAAAATCCTCGAGCAGTCGATCACATCTTTCGTCATCTGCAGCTAGGAGGGGAGGCTACCATTGGAAAACATGCATATTTACGTTGGGGTTATAATCCCTATCAATATGAGCAAACGAAAACTGGAAGAGCCATTGATTTAGCTGGAACTAGTATTGGTTTAGGCATTGTAATTCAAGAATATCAATTCAATATCAGTAAACAATCCTATAGTAGAATGGGTGGAGTTGTTCAAGTTAGCTTCCAACGTATCCGAGCTAAGAGCGATTAAATTTTTATAGAGATGAATAATATGACAAAAAACTAAACCTTTAAGCCAGACCATACCCGAGCGGTATAAAGTGTCAAATATTCCTATTTTATACTATGAAGAACATATGCCTACTCTATGGCAATAAAAGCAAACCTCAAAAGAGGTTCTGAGTCAATATTTAGTTTAACATGCTACCATTACTCTCAACATTCACTCCATTCATACTCAACTATGATTAGATATTTTACAGCCGGGGAATCACATGGACCAACCCTCACAGGAATTATTGAAGGAGTGCCTGCAGGCTTACAAATTAAAGAAGCTGACATAGCAGAACATTTAGCTCGCCGTCAAAAAGGGTATGGAAGAGGTGGAAGGATGGCGTGGGAAAAGGATGTAGCACGTATTGATTCGGGAGTTCGTTTTGGTAAAACCATGGGTGGACCCATTGCTATGGTCATTCAAAATAGAGCGTTTAAGAAAGATAAAGCAGGTTGGCCAGTTGTAATGAATAAAGAAGTAGAGGCCGAAGGTATAGAAAAAATAACCCTCCCTCGTCCTGGACATGCTGACCTAGTTGGTGCTCAAAAATTTAGATTTAATGATATTCGACCGGTAATAGAACGTTCAAGCGCCCGTGAAACAAGCATGCGAGTGGCTTGCGGATCAGTTGCTCGACAATTTTTAAAACAATTCGGTATCGAAATCGGAGGACATGTGCTCAGAATTGGAGCGGCTGGATACAACGACTGGGATCAAATCAGAAAAAAAACTGCTGGCTTTATGGAAAATGGCGCCGAATCTTTGTATCGAGCTGCCGATTTATCAGAAGTACGCTGCTTAGATGCTGAACTAACCAAACAGATGGTGAATGAAATTAAAATCTATCGCAAGGCAGGCTCATCACTAGGAGGTATTTATGAAGTGATTGTCACCGGGGTGCCGGTCGGTTTAGGTAGCTATACTCATTGGGACAGAAAAATCGATGGAAAATTAGCCCAGGCTGTCTTAAGTACGCAAGCGATGAAAGGGATTGAAATTGGTTTAGGCTTCGAATCGGGAACTCGACCAGGGCACCAAGTCCATGACGAAATAATTCATACAGGAAAACGTTTTTCTCGTAATACCAACCGCTCTGGCGGTATTGAAGGCGGAATGACAACTGGTGAGCCAATTATTATTCGAGGGGTCATGAAACCAATCCCCACTATGCTCAATCCACTACAGACAGTTGATATACATAGTCTAGAGCAAACTGAAACCCGTTATGAACGATCTGATGTATGTGCTATACCAAGAGCTTTAGTAGTCGCTGAAAGCGTAATTGCTCCTGTCATTGCAAATGCATTTCTTAAGAAATTCGGGGGTGATTCTATTAGCGAAATCCAAGAACGCTACTCCATTTAAATTTGTGAAAATAGTACTCTCTACCAATATTATCCGATCATTGGCTGTACCTGCTCCATTAATTTTTACTGGAATATGGCTCATTTTTTCCCAGGTCAATGTGGTTCTTGCCCAATCGCAGCAGGGAAGAGATGAACAAAATATTCAACTCGAACAAAACACAAGGTATTCGGAGTATGAGGTAAAAGGAGGAGAAACACTTTATAGCATATCCAAAAGTTTAGGTGTACAAGTAGAAGAATTAAAGAATTGGAACGAGCTAACTGGGAATATAATTTCTATTGGGCAGATTCTACGCTATAAATCTCTAGATTCATCTTCATTGACCGTTAAAAAACAAAATGAAGTGTTAGACACTGGAGCATCGATTATTCGCTCAGATAATATTGAAACAACCGAGTTTTATATTGTAAAAAGCGGAGACAATCTCATTCGTATAGCAGGAGCGCACGATATGAGTGTTAGCGAACTAAAAAATTTAAATGAATTAAACTCTGATTTTATACGGGTTGGGCAGCGCCTTACGGTAAAAAAAGTGATCGACAGTGTTGCTCCGGTAGCAACAAATTTCGAGGATGGCTCTGCACCACAAGGTGCCTTTCTCATTTATACCCTACCTCAAAACTTACATATAGATAGTTTACTCATGAACTTTAAAATGAGTAAAAAAGAATTGGCCTATTTGAATCCAGATGTAAATATCGACCGTCTAAATCCAGGTCAAAAAATAACGATACTAGCCCCTCCTTCAAGAAATTATGATAATCCCTACACCAAATCAGCCTTTATCATAGATATTGGCCAAGTGGAAATAAGCGTATATAAAAAGTCCGATAGAGCAAAGACCACTACTACCGGTGAGCTTTATAATCCTGAAGAACTTACCGCTGCGCATGCAAGTATACGCTTAGGACAGGTTTTATTTGTTAAAAACCCAGTGAATGACCGTGGTATTTATGTTCGCATTAATGACAGAACCACAGAAAATGTCTTGCAGCTTTCTAACTTAGCGCATCAGTTGCTAGGATATGGTGACCCAATCCCTAATTCAAATGCTAAGATGGCTCGCATTTTCACTTTGGAGGAGCCCTAGTGAAACAAAAAGTATACAAATCGCCCTCTCATCGCTATCATGCACTGACTAAGGGACTTTTGTACAGTTTTTTAGCCGCTATTCCTTTATTTATCGTCTATGAGGTACTCATTCTTTTTACGGCACCTACCACAGAGACAATAGTTCGCATCAGTGTTGATTTATGGTTTAAACAGTTATTACAATTCATTGGTTTAGATGCACTTAATATTAGTCTGCTTTTAGTCTTGATAGTTGGAATATTTATTTTAATTCACAAACGTGAGGAGTTAAATGAGATAAGACTAGGTTACTTTGGTATAATGTTAGTTGAATCAACCTTATGGGCTATATTAGTAGCTTTAATAAGCTCATCATTAACTAATTTGATATTGCCCGGTATAGCCTTACAATCGGGTGAAACGGCTGTACAATTATCATATATTCAAAATCTTACGCTCTCATTAGGTGCTGGTTTATACGAAGAACTTTTTTTTAGGGTCCTATTAGTAAGTCTATTTATATGGATTTTTAACAAATGGTTTGGCACTAAATCGTGGGCTAGCTATGCTTCAGCCATACTTTTATCTGCAATATTATTTAGCGCGGCACATTATACAGGCAATATGGGCGACCCCTTTACCATGAGCTCATTTTTGTTTAGGTTTCTATTCGGAGTTATTCTTAATGGAATTTATGTATTGCGGGGGTTTGGAGTTACAGCTTGGACCCATGCTTTGTATGATATGATAGTTATTACTTTTCTAGGCGCTTAAGTTGATTTACTTTTCAAAATTAATGAAATCATTACCGTAGCTGAAGAACGACTGTCAGATATATTAATTTCTGTCAAGAAGGAAAACTGTAGTTTAATTTATATTTTTAGAAAAACAGGTATCTAGTAATAGATAACGAGGTCAAATTGAGTAAAAGAAAACTGGATAAGCAGCAGGCATTTAACGAGGAGATTCTCCCTCACTTAGATTCTTTGTACAATTTTGCGCTTCGTTTAACAACTGATCCTAGTGATTCAGAGGATCTTGTACAAGATACCATTGTTAAAGCTTTTCGATTTTTTGATAGCTATGAGAAAGGAACCAATGCAAAGGCATGGTTATTTCGTATACTTAAAAACTCTTTCATTAACAACTATCGCCGAAATTTAAAAAAGCCACAAGAGGTTGATTACGAAGAGGTTGCAGCATTCTATGAAAATGTTCGCGCTGAGCGTACAGAAACAACTGATTTAGAGCATTTGATTTTTCGTGATAAAATGGATGATCGATTTTCTAAAGCCCTGTCAAAACTTCCTGAAGATTTCCGTACCGTAGTGCTACTGTGTGATGTAGATGGGTTCACCTATGAAGAAATATCCAATATGCTAGATGTGCCTATTGGGACCATTCGCTCTCGATTACATAGGGGTAGAAATTTATTGAAAACAGAATTATACGAGCATGCCAAAAAACACGGATATACTGACGATTAATCAGGTCATATTTAACCGAATTTGCATAGTTGTACCCACTCCAACTTCACTCTTAGCGACTGTTAACCCTCCCCCATGATATTCATCAATAATTCGCTTTGCCAAATTTAGTCCTAAGCCCCAACCTCTCTTCTTTGTAGAATAACCAGGTCTAAATATATTCTTTTTAGTCGTTGAATACATACCAATCCCTGTGTCTTCAACCTCAATAAATAATTCATTATTTCTGATATAACTACGAACAGTGATCTCAAGCCTTTTAGAATTATTAGCCGTCTGTAAAGCGTCCATCGCATTCTTCATAAGATTCTCTATGGCCCACTGCAATAATTCTGGATTTAATTTTACTAACCCATTTGCCCTTAGATCGGTTTCAATGTGAACTTCCCCAGAAATTTTAGGTAATCTCCTCTCCATGTATTTGATTGCCTCATCCAATACAGGTGCAAATTCAAGTGACTGCAATTCCGGCTTAGACCCAATTTTACCAAATCTTTCAGCTACCCCCTTTAAGCGGTATACATCCTTTTCAATTTCATTTAAGAGTGTATCTTGTTCTAATTGCTTGGGTAAATCGTCCCGAAATAATTGAATCCAACCAAGTAAACTAGATATAGGAGTCCCTAATTGGTGGGCGGCCTCTTTTGCCATACCAACCCATAAGTTGGATTGTTCCATTCGGGTAATACTTAATAAACTCGTATACCCAATAAAAAAGAGCAGTAGGATCACCACAATTTGAATAGCTGGAACATAACGTAGAACCTGTACAACTGTACTTTCACCATAATACACAAATTGACGAAGAGCGTCTTCTCCTTCACCTACCATTATGGGAATGGGAGGATTCATATTTTTTAATTTATTTATATAGGCAAGGCGTTTTTTTTCTGTTTCAATATTCGCACTTCGCACATTTCTAAAGCTATATTCAAGTATTGTCCCCCCTTTTTCATCAAGTAATATATATTCAAGAGGACGATCGTTATCATCCACCAAAACCGCAGGTAACTTAAAATTACCTCTGTTATTTAAAATAAGTTCATCAGTAACAAAATTCTGCATACTACGCATACCCTCAACTTCTACTAGCTTCCGAGTTAGGCTGTCGGCTATATCTTCTTGGGCTTCTAATTCTTCAATCACATTTAAAAGTAAGCGGCTAGACTCCTGATGAATAGGTAGAGCGTTGAACTCAAGTGCCTTGGCCCATAATTGTACACTAGCTTTTTCCTGCTCAAGTATTCTATTTATCAGATACTGATTGTACACTACTGAACCAAGTCCAAGAAAAACTAGTAGTAAAGTAAGTAACCACTTTATGGGTCCTGTTCGATGGAATAACTTCATATAACTTATTTAATGAATACAATGAACAGGCTGTAATAAACTAAAATTCTTAGGCAGACAGTTTTTAAGCCGAAGCTTTCTGTTTTTCATAAATCGGAGGAGCCTGTTTCTCTATGGTTTCACGAGTTATAATACACCGCTTAACTTGCTTCATTGACGGAAGAGTGAACATAATATCGAGCATAGAACTTTCCATAATAGATCGAAGTCCCCGGGCACCTGTTTTTCTATTTTTGGCTCTCTCCACCACAGCTTGTAGTGCATCATCTTCAAAATCTAACTCGACATTTTCTAACCTGAATAGCTTTTTATACTGCTTTACCAACGCATTCTTAGGAGTACTCAAAATATCCATAAGAGCTTCGTCGGAGAGTTCATGGAGGCCACAAATAACTGGCAAACGTCCAATTAATTCTGGTATTAAGCCAAAATGCTGCAGATCCTCGGGTTCAACATGGGTAAAGATTTCCGGATTATCCTTATCAAATTTCACTTGCTCCTCAGAACGAAATCCCATTGCAGAGGTAGAAAGACGACGAGCGATAATTTGCTCGAGACCTGCAAAGGCTCCACCGCATATAAAAAGAATATTGGCTGTGTCTAACTGAATAAAACTCTGCTCAGGGTGCTTTCTGCCACCTTTTGGGGGGATATTCGCAATCGTCCCTTCTAATATTTTAAGTAAAGCCTGCTGTACTCCCTCACCACTTACATCTCTAGTAATAGAAGGATTGTCACTTTTTCTAGCAACCTTATCCACTTCATCAATATATACAATTCCCCGCTTTGCACGCTCGACATCAAAATCAGCAGCTTGCAGTAAATTACTTAAAATACTTTCAACATCCTCACCTACGTAACCTGCTTCGGTTAATACAGTTGCATCTGCAATAGTGAATGGTACATCTATGACTTTTGCAAGAGTGCGAGCTAATAAGGTTTTCCCACTACCCGTAGGACCTAGCAAAGCGATATTACTTTTTTCGATAGTGGTATCATCATCCTCAGAAAATTCAGCTCCAATTCGTTTATAGTGGTTATAAACCGCAACACTTAATGTTTTTTTGGCAAATTCTTGACCAATAACGTACTCGTCGAGTTTTGCCTTAATTTCAATAGGCTTCAAAACGGGTTTGAACGGTCTTTCACGGCGCTTAGCAAGGGAGGCTAAATCACTTTTAATTATGCTAGATGCATCTTCAACACATCGATCGCATACATATACCCCAGGTCCNGCAACCATGCTATTCACNTCTAGNCTAGAACGTCCACAAAATGAACAATTGACNATATCGTTATTCTTATCTTTNTCGCTCATGAAAAGGNTTATCTTTTAGGATCTNCACGGTTAATTACATTATCAACCAANCCATANTTTTTTGCTTCNTCAGCAGACATCCATTTATTNCGGTCAGAATCTTCAATTACTTCTTCAAGATTCTTTCCAGAGTGTTCNGCAATGATTTGGCTTAATTCCTGCTTAATCCGGATTATCTCTTTGGCCTCAATTTCAATATCACTTGCCTGCCCCTGAACTCCACCAAGTGGTTGATGAATCATAACTCTTGAGTGCGGTAAACAGCTACGCTTACCTGCTGTTCCAGCGGTTAACAACACCGCACCCATACTTGCTGCCATTCCCATACATGTAGTAGCTACATCGCATTTTATGTGTTGCATGGTATCATAAATTGCCAAACCTGCAGATACAACCCCACCAGGGCTATTGATATATAGATTTATATCTTTTTCTGGATCTTCTGATTCTAAAAACAACAGCTGCGCAACAATAGAACTGGCAACCACATCATTAATGGGAGAACCTAAAATAATAATCCGATCTTTAAGTAATCGTGAATAAATATCATAGGCCCGCTCTCCTCTTGAAGTAGTTTCAATAACCATAGGGGCTAAATTGTCTTTAATAGTACTCATTCCACTATATAAAGGTTGTTGATAAATAGGCTGTTTAATCATGGTTTACTTCTACTCCTGCTTGTTTTCTTGATACGCTCTATAGTCGTCTTTACTCATCTCCTTAATTTGCACTTCATCTTTGAGTTTTTCAAACACTTTATTATCTCTAATAGTATTTCGTAAGGTCTCAAGCATATTTGGGTTTTTGGCATAATAGCCTTTTAATTGTTCTGTTGTTAACCCGTACCGGGTAGCCTCCATTACTAATTGGACATCAATATCTTCCGCTGTAATTTCAATATCATCATATTTTTCCTGCAGCTGCATATTAATAAAATACCACTTAGCTTCATTTGTTGCTTGACTGCTCATCTCTTCTTTGTATGAGTCGGTATCAAAACCCTCTGGTAACTTATTACCATATTGTTGCTTTAGACGCTCGACATAGGATTCTTTAACTTGAGCAATAAACGCCATAGGTACATCAAATTCGTGTGCATCTACCAATGCTTGAATCACTTCATTTCTAAAAATATCATCAAATGATTGGTCATAGTACTCCTGCATTTTACTCTTAATAAAACTTCGATACTCATCTTCTGTTTTAACTTCACCGTTAGTTTGCTTAACAATGAATTCTTCATTCATTTCAGCCCTATGCAATAATTGTACTTTTTTAATCTCAACACGGAAGCGATCAGTTTCTCCATCTTCTTCAAGAGTCATATCTACAATATCCCCCGCTTTCTTTCCCTTTAATGCTTTTAAAAAGCTTGCAGCCGAATCCTGACGCATATCAATGCTTTGATCAGTATCAGTGTCACCATCAACCAGATTACCATCTTTATCTAATGAGCTCACATCTGCAGTAATCTTAGATTCCTCATTTACTGCTGTATCTACATCTTCCCAACTACCTTCACGTTCAGTGGCCCGTACTATTTCCTCATTAACTTCAGTATCAGATACATCGTGAATCATAGACTTAACCTCAATTTTACTAAGGTCAGCTAATTCTACCGAAGGTTTAGTTCCAATTTTAAAAGTCACCTCTAATTCGTCATTCTCCCACTGAAAATCGAGCATTTGTGTTTCTCCAACAGGGTCATGCTCTTCGACTACTTTTGTTTCAAACAACTCCTGAATGTATTTATTGATTTCTTCAATTTCGATTTCCTGACCAAATCTCTTTTTTATAAGACCGATTGGTGCTCTCCCTGGCCGAAATCCAGGTATGTTTATTTTAGGCCGTATTCCTTTATAAGCCTCATCAAATTTAGGCTGTAAATCTTCTCTATTTGCTAAGATGGTAATTTCTTTATCGACCGAAGTCAGGTCATTTACCTTTATTTTCACGTATGCTCCGCTTAGTTTGTTTCGCTGTTTTGGGATGATGATTAACATTACTAGACTACTTGTATCAACACCACAATCTTTGAGTTAATAAAAACTTTAAAGATGAAAATAATACGACTTTAAATAACGGTATTCAAAACGGATTTATACCTTCTAAAGAATCACTAGTTTAGTCTCTATGACTTAAAATCGATTATTCAAGCCACTGCTATTTGTTAGAATCTCAAAGCTTTATAGACATAATTTGATCAAGTCAAACAAATTCGGGTTCATCTTATTGCTTCTGATCACTAGGGAGGCTATCTCTATTTAATCACTTTAACTTTTTAAAACTAGTAATATAGACCTCCCCAACAGCACTAAATTTTACTTTTAGAAAATAAATAAGAACTATTTTTATCGCCGAAAAAGTTGTTAACTAATTTCTTAAATGGTAAATAAGTTAATTTATATCCCCTAATTCTTTACTTTATAGCTAACCACTTAAACCACTCTATTGGATACACCTAGTCAACGACAAACTCTACACAGCTTCCGGTGGTCGTTCATTGAGAAAGTAGGAAAAGTACTCTTTCAATTAGCTCAAATTGTATTATTGACTCGCTTTCTTAACAAAGACGATTTTGGGTTGGTGGCTCTTGCATTAGTGAGTATAGAATTTTCCTTTTTATTTGTTGACGCCGGTTTAAACGCTGCTATCTTATATATTCGACAAGCTGACTATAAAGCACTTAGTAGTATTTATTGGCTCAGTATTACCTTATCAATAGCTATGTTTGCTTCGATTTGGTTTTTTAGTCCGGTCATTGCCAATTTCTACGAAGAACCTGCGTTGCTTCACATACTCCCTATATTAGGGCTTAATATTATATTCTTAGCTATAGGTCGCCAGCACAGAACATTTTTACAAAAACAATTTCTATTCAAGCCAATTGCACTTGTTGAAATAAGCGCATACCTAAGCTCACTTTTACTAGCTATCTATCTTGTACTTAAAGATTACGGAGTCTTCAGCCTTATTTATTCCACCCTGTTTGCTTCTTTACTATCAAATGTGTGTTATCTCTTTATTCGGCATAAAAAAAACCCTATTCATTTACATTTTAGCTGGTCAGAGGTAAAACCATTTTTTGATATTGGTAAATTTCAAATGGCTAGTCGTTTATTAGATTTTGTATCAAAAGAAACCGACGTTTTAATCGTGGGCAAAATACTTGGCATGGAAATGCTAGGTTTATATAGCCTAACCAAACAACTCGTTCTACGCTTGTTCAATGTAATCAATCCCATCATTACTAACGTTTTAAGCCCGTGGCTTTCATCCCTACAGCAGAAACCTGAAAAACAACAAACTACCTATCTACTAATCACACGATATCTTGCATACTTAAATTTTCCAATATACTTAATCTTCGCCGTTGGATCTTATGAACTACTGTATATTCTCTACGGGCCTAGTTATGCTTCGGGATCCCTTCTTTTATTTACCTTAGCCATATACTATGGGATTCTATCTATAACCAATCCAGTGGGTAGCTTACAAATAGCAACTGGTCGTACCGACATTGGTTTTTACTGGACATTATTCCGTGCATCAATCACTCCTGCCGCTTTACTTTTTGGCATCTACTCTGGCGGAATACAAGGGATGGCTTATAGTTTATTAGCCCTAGCTATTGGGTTATTGTATCCACTTTGGCGAGTGCAAATTAAAGTCATGATTAACATATCTTTTGCCAGATATTTCAAAGAATTTTATCGCCCATTATTTAGTTTTTTACTCTTGGGTGCTGGAATACATTATGGCTTAAAGCCATTACTTGAATCGCCTAACTTTCTAATAATAAGCTTATGCTATGTTGTTTCGATCAGCTTACAAATTGGATTGGTTTATCTATACGATTCCAATGCTTATTCGCATCTCTACTCCCTTTTACCGAGATCCAATAACCAAAAATAAAACCGAAACGTGGTTCATTCATTCTATTTACATCTTTCTGAAGCTACTGCTCAAAACAGTCGCTTAGAATATTTATATAGTTCAGGATTTGTATATGTTGAAAAAGGAAACCCTACCGATGAATATTCGATCATGATTGAGGCCTTAGATAATTTTGGGGTATATGCTCCGCTTCACCTAAGAGGTAGCTATGCGGGAATTTACTGGTCTTCAAAAAACAATCATTGGATCTTATTCAGTGATCCTTTAGGCACAAAACCATTATACTACGCTCAACTATACAATGGCTGGCACATCTCTAATGACTACGATTTACTTGCCCGGAAAATAAAGACCATCCAACCCTTAACATTATCATCATTAGGCTTCTATCAGCTTCTAAACTTTGGATTTGTACTCGAAACTGAAACCTTATTCAATCCTATCAAACGACTACCAATAGGCTATGCTGGAACCATTGATACCCTCGAAAATGAACAAACGCCCATACCAGGTAACACCCTGACTACCCATAAATATTATTCACTACCCTCCATTGGTACTTCCCTCTCTCTGGATGATGCTGCTGTGCAATTGGATACACTATTTAGAATAGCTATAAAAAGAGCCTTTAAACGTGACACTGCCCAAGGAAAAATACCACTAGTATCTCTCAGTGGTGGCCTTGATTCACGAATGACAAGCTGGGTTGCTCATGAAATGGGGTATACTAATCAACTTAATCTCTGTTTTTCACAAAAAAACTCTCTAGATCATACCATTGCCCGTAAAATTGCTCAAGACTTAAAGCACATGTGGCATTTTATGCCATTGGATGGTGGCCAAATGCTCCTAGATTTGGATGAAATTACACAACATACTGGTGGAAATGTGGTGTACTATGGACAGGCACATACCAGACGTATTTTGCATGAAATAATAAACAAAAAATATGATGCGCCATTAGGAATGCTCCACACTGGAATGCTAGGAGATGTTGTACTTGGGAGTTATCTACAAACTACCGAGAATCCAACAAATTATTCTGTCTTGAGTGGAGCTACTTCCACCCGCTTCGCTAAAGAACTACTTAACCACGGTTTCAAACCCGATTACCAAAACCTAGAGCATCATAAAATAATGCTGCGAGGTTTATATGGAATGAATATGGGGCTCATGTCAGTGTATGCGGTAACCGAAAGTTTTTCACCCTTTTATGACTTTGATTTTTTCAATTTCTGCCTTCAACTCCCACTTAAACTACGAACTGAACATAAACTTTACATTCACTGGATAAAACACTATTACCCAAAAGCATCAAACTATATTTGGGAACGAACTCGAACAATAATAACGGCAAAATCACTACGAATTGGCTCAAAATCAATGCCATTACGAACTTGGTTTTGGAAACTTGCTGAAAAGATACAGTTTAGGGAATCCACACATAATCCCCGTTATATGACACCATTAGATTATTGGTTTGCAACTGAAAGAGATTTAACATCCCACCTAGACAGCTATTTCAATAAGTACCTAGACCTGATCGATAAACCAGACATGAGAAATCATATTCATGAGCTATATACAAGTGGAAATGGGAATGAAAAAGTACAAGCTCTTACAGTCATTGCCGCGACCAAAAGATATCTAAAGTGAGGATACGTAAATCATGAATATAGAAGTTTGCTGCAATAGTTTATACTCGATTCAAACTGCCGAACAATTAGGAGCTTCACGAGTAGAACTGTGTCAAAATATGCTAAAAGATGGTATCACCCCTGACCTGGAATTACTTAAAGAAGCTTGCCAGAATTTTCAGATACCTATTCATGTTCTAATACGTCCTAAAGTTGGAGATTTCTTCTATTCTTCCTCCGACCTGAAGCTCATAGAAGAATCTATTCAAATAGCTCTTCAATTTCCCATAGCAGGGATTGTGATTGGACACATGAATAGGAAAAATGAGGTCGATCCAGTCCTTCTACGCCATTGGCGGGCATTAACTCCAGGACTTGATCTTACTTTTCACCGAGCATTCGACCAGGCGGCAAAGCCTTTTAACGTATTAGAACAACTCATAGAAGCGGGTTTCAGCCGATTATTAAGCTCGGGGCAAGAAGGTAGCGCTGAGACTGGTATTCTTTTATTACAAGATCTGCAAAAAGTAGCAGGTAATTCTTTGGAAATAATGCCAGGAGGTGGAATAAACGATAATAATGTGTCTCTTTTCATAGACGCAGGCTTCAAAAGTATTCACTTATCAGCAAAATCTAGCAATAATCCGGCTCACTTAGAACCTGTTATTGACCCAACTATACTAAAGAATGTCATTACACTAAGTTCAAAAATGTAGAATCTTATATATTGATTTTGGGAAAATTTTAATGATATTTAAGAAGACACAATTATACTACCTTAAATGACGAAAGTAGATTTCCTTTTTAACTTATTTTTTAATGACCAACTAAAAAAACGTCTCGAATCCTGGGTCATTATCATTGCTTCTGCTGGTTTTATTGTTCATCTGGGTCTTATCTTACTAGTAAATACAAATGATATAGTAGGACTTGCAGGCTTTAAAGATTATTTAGCAAACCCTATTTCTGCGGTTTATACTCCATTTTCGTTTATACTAATCTATGAAGTATATCTTCTTATTTATTATTTACCTAGATCTTTTGCCATTTCAATTGGGAAACAATTTGAAATTATTTCTTTGATACTCATCCGTCGCGTATTCAAAGATATTTCAAAAATCAACGTACAAAGTGAAGTCCTTTTCCAAACTGAAAACCTAGCACTTTTATATGACATCCTAGGAATTATAGTGCTCTTCACCCTTATCTTTGTATATCGATACTTTCTCATTAAACGTAAAGTACATAAGACATCGGTATCACTCAGCAAGTTTAGAGGCTATAAGAAGTTACTTTGTTTATTGTTAGTACCGATATTTATCGGCTTAGCTAGTGTTAGCTTTTTTAAATGGTCTATAGATATTTACCATATACTTATTTCTGGACAGCAAAAGCTAATGGACTTCAATACGGTATTTTACCATGAATTCTTTGATATTTTGATCATTGTTGATGTACTCATTTTAGTAGCATCTTTAAAGTTCACAGACCGTTATAGTCTTATTATTCGAAACACTGGATTTGTAATTACCACTGTACTACTTCGTGTATCTTTTAACTATAACGGTTTAGAAAACGTAGTCTTAATGATCGGCGCAGTACTATTTGGAGTATCTATTTTAGGTGTGCAACTATTGTATGATAAAATTGACTTGGGCGATAGTACAAAAGAGAGTTATAGTTATATGTAATCCAGTTTGCCAATAAAGATAGTAAAGTATTAATCTCTTTATTATTGTATCAATCCTAATTGAATTATTAAAAAAAGTACTTGAATTTTTCCAATCTTGGATAATGTTCTCCACCAGGAGTGTAGATGTTTTTGATAAAACGAAATGGTCTACCGGATCTTGGCTCACTCTTTAGAGAAGACTTACAGAATCAAAGGAAGACAAAATGTACGAGAGGGGGGACTCGAACCCCCACATCGGTTAAGATACTAGATCCTAAATCTAGCGCGTCTACCAATTCCGCCACTCTCGCAAATCATAAAATAGTTTATAATGACCTTCAAAAATCTGAAAAAAATAAATTACACTTTTATACACATATAGTCCAATAGCGAATAGGGCACGGTTTGTATTACCGATAGGTCGATTCCAATTCATTGGAAGTTATGGGAAAGGCCATTAAAAATTAATCAATTGTAAAAAGTGATCAGTTTATCAACTTCTATTCATAGATACCCCTAACCTATTTTTTTTAATATAAGCTCTGTATTTGATTGCATGGGATATCACACAAATAATCTTATTTTCAGTTAGAATAAGCTGGGAGATAATGGTATTCATCATAAATCTCATTTAAAGATTTCACTAGCTACACAATTGAAATACCCTCATGAATAAACTAACTATTCAAAACAAAATGACCCTATGTATTACAATTTACGTATAGTATACATCACCACACCTGACAAAACCACGGCTAAAAACCTAAGTCATAAAATACTTCAAAATCGCTTAGCTGCATGTATTAATCTAGTAGACGGAATGGAATCTATGTACTGGTGGAAGGGGAAGATAACGGAAGGGAAAGAGTGTATACTCCTCGTAAAAACTCATTATTCAAATATGAAACAACTCACCAAATTTGTTGAGAAATACAACTCTTATGATTGTCCTTGTGTTATATCACTAACTATTACAGAAGATGAAGGTAATGAAGGGTATAAAAACTGGCTTTATAGTGAGTCGAAACTAAAATTAGCTATTCAAAAATAAGCTTAAAACAATATTACATATTTTGACTTACTCAATTATCTTCCTGCGTAATAACATTTCTGTTTCATACTCTTTACCTTCCCGAAACAAACGAACGGTCATCAAGTCCCCCTCGTCATATTCACGCATCAAGGCAAAAGCATGCATTTGACTCGCAACACGTTCTTTACCAATTCGCATGATTATATCACCTGGTAATACACCTGACTCATAGGCAGGTCCATTCCTATTTACGCTTAAAACAAATAGTCCTGGTACTGGTGGAAGACCATATTGTCGTACTAGACCTCGGGTCATTGGGGAGAATTCCATACCCGTATCAAAAGCTAGTTGTACTTCACCAGAATCATTTAATTGTTCTATAATTTTTTGCACTCGCTCGCTGGGAATAGCGAAACCCAAACCCACAAATCCATTACTTGTACCCCCCGTAAATATGAAAGTATTCACCCCTATTACCTCTCCATTTGAATTCACCAATGGCCCGCCGGAGTTTCCACGATTGATGGCAGCATCGGTTTGGATCATATCAATATACACCCTCGGCTCCTGAGGGTCAGGTCTAAAATCCCTCTTAGTCGCACTAACTACCCCAACAGTTACCGTAGGTTGGCCATCTGAAAAAAGTCCAAAAGGGTTACCCATTGCAATAGCCCATTCACCAGCCATTAAGTCATCAGTAGGAGCAAATTCTACGTAAGGGAATTCTGTTGTATCCGAACTAATTTTTAGTAAGGCCAAATCTGCCAACTCGTCGGAACCTAAAATCTCGGCCCCATAGCTAGAACCATTGGACAGGGTAACCATAATAGTTTTTGCGTTCGGATTCGCAACATGTTCATTGGTAACAATTAAGCCGTCCGCGCTAATTATAAAACCCGATCCCATACTTTGTACTTCTCGCTGTACAGGCTGCTCAAAAAAGAAAGAGAAAAACGGATCTCTTGTTGGCGTAAAACCCGTCTGCAGTTCCGTTACAGTGATACTCACAATAGCTGGACTGGTCTTTTCTACCGCTGTCGTAATAGCATTGGCCCTAGAACGATCAATGGCTATCCCTCGCCCCTCGGTATCTTCGGTATAAGGTTGTTCAAGAGATAACACTCTCATATCTGAATGATCTTTCATTTCCACTTCAACACCCATCCGAAAGGTCTCTCCTTCCGGTAGCTCAGATTGACTCTGAACCATACTTTCTTTCGAATCGCTAATCCTATCTTGCTCATCAGTTTGCCCCACCCCAATACACGCTCCTGCAAACATGGTCCAAGCTAGGAATATCGTTAAAAGTAATAAAGAACTTAGGCTTTTTTTCGCCTGTTTTATACTTTCCTCTCCCAACGCTAATACCGCCTCTTTAGCCTGCTTCATAGGTGCTTTGATCCAACCTGCAGCAGCTTTCGCATGCCCTCCTCCATTTATTTTTTTAGCCCAACTATGAACATCCAAAGAACTTCGAGATCGCAGACTCACTTTAATCCTATCTAGATCTTCCCTGAATAACACACATCCCATGACACCATCCAAACTTAAAGGATATTTTACAAAACCTTCTGTATCACTAGGTGCAGTTTCGGTTTCCTCAAACATTTTTTGAGTGACCGTGATGCTGGCGATCTGACCATCTAAATGGGTCTCAATAGTCTCTAATGCTTTCCCTAATAACGCAATTTGTCCCTGACTTTTATTGGCATAGAGATGATCAATAATTTCGTTTGGTCGAAATTCACCACGGGTTAATAAGTCTGAAGCAGCAGCCAAAGTGGCCGGGGTAACACTCTCAAACTGAAAGGATCCGGTATCGGTAACTAGACCTGTAAACAATGCTTTACATACAGCTGGAGTCAATTGATCAAGGTCATGGGCCTCATACAGCCCATAAACCAATTCACAGGTGGAAGATGCGCTTACCACAGAAATCATCTCGTCAAAAACATCACTAGGATCGGGATGATGATCTATCATGTACAGGGGTATCGGCAAGTGGGATAGGCTTTCTGCCAATTCTCCAAATCGAGAAAGTCGATTCCCGTCAACAAATAAGAATGCATCAAAATTGTCTAGATCACTGAATTTGGGGGTTTCCACTGGAAATAAATCCACTAACCATCGTAGATTTTCTGTGAGAAGATCCTGATTAAAGGCACGCACATGCACACCATTTAGTCGTAACCATAGGCTGATACCGACTTGAGACCCTATACAATCTCCATCTGGTCGGATATGTGAAAAAACAGCTATTTTACTGTGTGAAAGAAGTTTTGCTACTAATTTGCTATACATAAGCATACATTAATCAACGAGAGATCGAGATTTAAATTAAACTATAAATAACGCTTTTAATGAATATGTTAGAATAGGATGATTATTATCGATTAATTTATTCCTATTAATATTAATTTTTAATATATCACTTCCTTGTTTAACCTTAAATTTCCTTTTAAAAATCCTCACAAAGTTTATTTTTATTACTTCTAAATAATTTTATGTTTTCGGTCTTATACGCCCACAATTCTTCCTTATCAAACTCAACTTTGTCAGTAATCAATGTATATTTGAAATAGAACTTAATATTAAATCACCAGCATTAACATAGTTGAAAGTTATTTCTAATATATCAGCTAAGAATTATTAAAACTCTTAATCACTAAAAGTAGTTTTATTTTCCCCACTATACAGCCCACTAAAACTCTTTTTTATACTAAATTACTATACCTCCTGAAAGTAAGGTATTCGAATATTCTTTATAATCTTTCTATTTATCTTTTAGATCTACCCCTATCTAAATCGACCTTAGTCACATTATTTTTATATACATATCCATAACATTGAATACTTTAAATAAAAATAGTATATAACTATATAATTTATTCAAATACTTTTATGTTATATCAGTAAGTTGTTTTAAAATATTCTTTTTTATCTTCTAAAATACTTTCATTAAAAATAAATTCATAAAAAACTATCTTTTATTTATTACTATTACCCTTTTATAGAACACTTTAAATCGTAAAAAAATCATATTTATACATAAAAAAAGAGATTAAATAACTTAATATTTAATCTCTTATAGCTTATAAATTAATTCTTTCTACTTTATTTATCTAAAATATCTCCTTATTATTCTCACCCAATCTTTCCACCTATCTATATATTTTTCCATAATTAAGCTCCCTCTTCTTTCTCTTCTTCCATTTCATCTAAATCAATATCATAATCCATTATTTCAACATCTATAATATCAATCATTTCTTTTCCTCATTAATTAATATTTAAATATTATAAAACTAATATATAAGTAAATTATTTGTCTCTTTCTTGATGACTTTTAATCTTTTCAATTCTTTTTTTTATACTTCTTATCTTCGTGAGAGAATATAATTTCTCCACTATCAACACTAAATACGTTTTTACCTTTTATATAAACGCACTCTTTACTACCGCCACTTTTAAAATCTGACTCATCACTTTCATTAATTCCATTTCTTAATCTAACTATATAATCTTTTACTTCATTCTTATTATCACTAACATATGTCATTTTACCTGTTTCTTCTACGCCAAAAAAATATTTTCTATTTCTTTCACCTCTAACATAAAACTCTCTTACCCGATTCATAGTTCCTGGTTCGATAATAACTTCTTTACTCCAACACTTCCCTTTATTGCTACTACCTAAACCTTCTTTATCTAATATTCCAATTTGTTTATCACAAAATTCAATTAATTTTTCTTTAATACTCTTTATAACCCTCTCTTTCTTTTCTCTTTCTTTTCTAATCTTTTCTTCTCTTACATCAAAACCCAAACTTGCTAAAAAACCACTCATTATTAATAACCTTTATTTAAATCTTTTACTTTAATAAAGATTACTAATTAAATCATAATCAAACAAGTCATTTTTATAATTATCTTCCGTTATGTACAAATCAGACCTGCCTTTTTCCTTATCAAATTTTTCTAACCAAAATACTCCACCACCACTTCCCCAATGTTTTTTAAATAATCTCTCCACTTCAGTTAAATTAAAATCACATATCATACAACCATGTACTTGTATCTTTCCATGGTCACCATATTCCATTACATATACACCATCAATTAAACACTCTTTTTTTATTTTCTTCCATAACTTTTTCATCAATCTTCTACAATTATTAAAATTTCTTACATCATATTTAAAATTTAAACCAAAGCAATAATCCCAATCTCTATTATACCTATTAATACTATAATTACACACTAATTCATCTAATCCTTCTTTAAATCGACTAATATTCATTTTATCCTCTTTATAACTTGACTAAATAAAACTTTCAAACTGATATTATAATTCAAATTAATAATTTTTTCAAACACTCGTACATTATCCAACAATTATTATCTCTCTTATACTATTACTTTGTTTAGATATTGTTTTATTAAATTATTTAAGGATAAATACCAACTTCATATTGATTACTATCATAAACCAATAATCATATTGCGGTCATTTATTTTCTAATCCTTCATAAACATAATAAAACAATGTTTTTATTGACTTTCTACCATCTAATATTACCTTAAAATTACAGTACAATGTGAGACACTTTATTAGTATTAGCTTCAACTTCCTACATTCTCAACTATTATTACCATCTATGCATGCATTAATTATTGCAGGGGGAATCCCTCCAAACAAAAACTTATTAGAAAAAGAAATGGCCACAGCCCAACTAAACATAGGCGCAGATAGCGGTGGATATGTTTATTTAGGATATGGACATAAACCCGATATTGTAATAGGAGACCTTGATAGTTTTATATATACACGTCACAAAGGCATAAAAGTACTGAAATTACCCGATCAAGAAACCAATGATCTAGAAAAAAGTCTAGAATATGCGCTTGAAAAAGGCACCAAATCAGTGTGTATTCTTGGGGCTGTTGGTAAACGTTTTGATCATAGTCTTAAGAACCTTTCTGTACTTCTTCGTTACCTAGACAGATTCGATGACATACGATTTAAAGACAATCATGGAGAACTTTTCTTAGTGCGCTCGCCATATATACCTAAGCAAGCTGTAGGTACAAGTATTTCTTTTTTTCCCGTTGTTGAACCCGTAAAAAATTTCAGTTCTAAAGGAGTAAAATATCCTTTAAAAGATTCAGTACTTGCCATGGGGGTTCAGGATGGTACTTCTAACGAAATTACATCTAAGGATGCTCTCATCCAGTTTGACGGTATCCTTGGGGTCTATATTATTACATCTTTTCAATAAAATACATCGTAGATATGCATTATAAACATCGCAGTAAACTATATTCTCTTTTTTCTCAAACTCAAGAATCAATCATCTTTTTAGAAGGCGCTAAGATTATGTACCGCTACCAAACCGATTATGAATTCGCTTTTCGTCAGGAGTCTAATTTTTGGTATGTAAGCGGAGTTAACGAACCTGATTGTGCTGCGATTCTGGACATCGATTCTAAGGAATTTCACTTATTTGTGCCAAATAGAGACGTGCAATATGCAGTTTGGCATGGCTACGTTAAAAGTATTGATCAATACCGATCGGAATACTCCCCAGACCATGTTCATTATATGGATGAGCTCCACGAGGTGGTGAAAAAGTTAAAACCCTCCATAGTTTTTTGTTTAAACGAATCTTCGCAGGAAAGGTTTTCGCATGAACCCGATTTAACTACCAATTCAGAGGCCTTAATTGAGGCTTTAAACGACGCCAGAGTCATCAAAACCGAAGAAGAACTAGACTGCTTGCGCAGAGCTAGCCAGGTAAATAATGAAGCTTATAAGCGAGTCATTGAATCATGGAAGCCAGGAATGTATGAATATCAAGCAAAAGCGATTTTCACCGAAGTACAAATTTCTAATGGCCTTCAACAAGATGCATATAATGGGATTTATGCCTCAGGACCCAATTCCGCCATTTTACACTATGTTTCGAATACTCGACAAACCCAAGATGGAGAGCTTCTTCTAATTGATGCAGGTTTTGAATATAAGGGCTATGCTGCAGATTTTAGTCGTACATTCCCCGTGAATGGGCGATTTTCACCTGATCAAGCAGCACTGTATGACACGGTTTTAACTGCTCAAAAACAAGTTATTGAAGCCATCAAACCTGGAGTACGAATGGAGGATTTACACATGATGTCTGCAAGCACCATGATGGAAGGTTTACACGACATGGGTATCGTCAAGGGTTCGCTGAATTCTATTATGGAAGCCAATATTTTCGCCCTCTTTTTTCCACACGGATTGGGTCATTTTTTAGGTTTAGATACTCATGATGTTGGCGGGTATCCAAAAGGAGTGGAACGGATTGATCGGCCTGGCATTTTTTACTTAAGAGCTCGGCGTGAATTAGAGGCTGGTATGGTTGTTACCATTGAACCAGGCATCTATTTTATACCCGCGTTGTTAGAACCTGCGCTAAAGAATCCTTCTAAACAGATGTTTTTAAATGCCGAAAAAATCCACCAATTCATGGACTTTGGAGGAATCCGTATAGAGGATGATATTGTAGTCACAGAAAACGGTTATGAAAATCTGACTCATATTGGCAAAGAACGAGATGAAATTGAACGGCTTATGAATAGCTAGCTTTGATCTTAAAATCGTCCTACTTTTTTGTACCTTTATACTATGTCAAACTCTTACAGAGCCCTTACAAGAAAATACCGCCCACAAAGCTTTGAAGATATTGTTTCTCAAGAGCATGTTAGCAGTACGCTTCTGAATGCCGTACAACAAAATCGCCTATCTCACGCCTATATGTTTTGTGGACCTCGTGGAGTGGGGAAAACTACCATGGCTAGAGTGTTGGCACGTGTGATAAATAGCATTGACGATCAGATTGATGGAGAAGCTCTAAACCAAACGTTAAATATCATCGAAATCGATGCTGCCTCTAATAATAAGGTAGAAGATGTGCACCACCTACGAGAAAGCGTAAGGATTCCACCACAAAATGGGCGCTATAAAATATTTATTGTTGACGAGGTTCACATGCTTTCAAAAGCGGCATTTAATGCCCTGTTGAAGACGCTGGAAGAACCCCCCGAGCATGTTATTTTTATTTTTGCAACAACAGAGCCACATAAAGTTCTTCCGACTATTTTATCTCGAGTTCAACGTTTCGATTTTAAACGAATTTCCGTTGATGAAATAGTAAAACGCCTCGAAAAAATAACTACTGACGAGGGTATTTCAATTGATCATGAATCACTACATGTGATTGCCAAGAAAGCCGATGGCGCATTGCGTGATGCCCTTGGTCTATTAGATCAAGCTATTGCATTTTGTGGAGACAATATCACCTATAAGGCGGTACTCAAAACATTAAATGTGGTGGGCTCGGACCGCTTGTTTGAATTTATGGACTGTGTGACTAGGCAGGATACATCTGCTGGTCTTCATCTCATCCATACCCTACTTCAGGAGGGTTATGACATCCAAGAATTTTTAGTTGGACTAGTGGAGCACTTACGTAACCTATATGTGGCCAAGCAAGGGGAAGAGATGATATTAATTGAAGCATCTGCTGATACCAAAGCTAACTACTTTGAAGTCGCATCAACACTGAACTCAACGGATATAATGCGTTATCTGTACCTAATAAGTGAGCAACAAGTCAAGATTAGAGAGCTTAGTCAACCGCGAATAGCATTTGAGCTCATGTTTTTAAAGATGGCGCATATAGAACCTCTTGATATAAAAAAAAAACTTATTGAGGGTGTCAAAAATCTACCCAGTGGCGTTGAAAGAGTTCACACTTCCCACTCACTCAAGAATACCGATAATCATGCTTCACAGTTTGAAACGAGAGTTGGGACTACCCAGGAGGCGAAACAAAATCAAGAGCCTGTAGCGAAACCAGCAGCAGAAATTTCAACTATACCTTCAGATCCCGCAACCAAAAATAACTCTATACTCGATGACTTAGATTTAGGAGCTCCATCGCTAGGTAATCCTATAAAAACCAATACTGATAGCATTAAATCAACTGAAAACGAAGACATACAGGAACCATCACAGAAACCTTCAGGAGAACAAACACAGCCTGGAATACAAGATACTACAGCGCTAAAATCTCAAGAAAATATAGACAAAAACCTAAGTAAGGTAGATGAAGACACTAATACTAAGAACGATGCTTGGGATTGTCAAAATCAACTGAGTTTTCATACAATAATAGCAGAATGGCCTTCCTACTTAAAAGGTTTAGAAGGCAGGATACCTAAAATTTTAGAACTACAAGTTGAACGAGTAAAACCCGTAGAACTTTTAGGTGATCAACTGATATTAGAGTGCAACAATCCCCTTTCTAAGCAAATGCTAGATCAACATGCTCGAGAATTGAGTGTATTTCTAAAGGATCATATTGGGGTTATGGTGCGATTAAAAATAAATATTAACAATAAAAAAACAGCACAGACTAAGGAGAAAAATCCCTACGATTTTTTTAAAGAGTTAGTCCAAAAAGACCCTATTCTCAAAGATATTGTGGATAAGTTAGGTGCGGAACTAGAATATTAACGATACGTTAAATAAATCTATTATGAATAATTTTAATATGGCCGACATGTTTGGTAAAATGCAGGAAATGCAAGAAAAGGTAAAAGAGAGCCAGGCCAGGTTGGAACAAATTCAGGTTGAGTCAGAGGTTGGCGGAGGTATGGTTAGCGTCAAAGCAAATGGGCACCGCAAAATTATGCAAATCAAAATTGACAATAGTTTACTGAATGAAGGAGATAAGGAAATGCTTGAAGACTTGGTCGTTGCTGGAGTTAATCAAGCTCTAGCTAAAGCTGAGGAAGCGGCAAAGAACGAAATGCAAAATGCCTACAAAGGGATGTTACCTAGTGGGGGTATCCCAGGTTTTGATTTATCAAAATTTGGACTTTAATATCTGACTAAATCTAGACTTTTTATTATTTAATTTTATAATTATAACCTGTGCAACTTATATCCGAATACCTAGAAAAAGCAATTGAACAGCTCTCTAAACTACCTGGGACAGGAAGAAAATCAGCTCAACGAATTGCTATTCATCTATTAAAACAAAATGAACAGTACGCACAAAATTTGACGCAAGCCATTATTGATTTAACCACAAAAGTATCCCGTTGTTCAATTTGTGGTTCGATAAGCGATAGCGACCCATGCTCCATTTGTAGTTCGTCAAAACGTGAAACCAGCACGCTTTGTGTTGTGGAGGAGTTTAATGATGTGTACTTAATTGAGCGAACCAATGAATTTAAAGGTCGTTATCACGTACTTGGCGGCATTATCTCACCTATGGACAATGTAGGGCCAGATCAACTTCGTATTAAGGAGCTATTGGGACGGATACGCGAAGAGTCCATACAAGAAGTTATTTTAGCCCTCAATCCCGACGCTGAAGGAGAAGCCACCTCATATTATCTAAACAAATTATTAGTGCCTTATGAAATTCAAGTCACAAGAATCGCCTATGGTATTCCTATGGGCACCGAATTAGAGTATATTGATGAAGTAACCTTAGGGCGCGCTTTTAGCTCAAGAACGTTGTTATAAAACGTCACAATATCCTATCGATTCCTCAATATTAAATCCAGATATCCTATGAATAAGCAAATTTTAACCTCTATTTTTTTCCTTTATACCGGTTGTGCCTATCTTTTTGCTCAAGGAGCCTCTACTCCTAGTATAAAAAGTGCTTATACAGCCGGTTATTGGCAGCAAGAAGTTGACTATACAATGAATATTGTAGTAGATACTCATGCCCATCAGTTCAATGGAGAGCAGCGTGTTGTTTATACAAATAATTCTCCAGATGTAATTGATCGAGTATTCTATCACCTTTATTTTAACGCATTCCAACCAGGTAGCATGATGGATGTTCGATCTCGTACCATTGAAGATCCAGACGGCAGAGTTCGAGATAGGATTTTCAATCTTAGTGAGAATGAAATCGGATATCATACCGTTCAAAGCCTTCGCCAAGACGGACAAAATTTAGATTTTGATGTGGAAGGCACCATACTCGTAGCACCCTTAGCTAGTCCATTATTACCCGGCGAACAAACAGTACTAGAGATGGATTTTGAATCACAGGTACCCTTACAAATACGACGTAGTGGGTGGAATAATGACGAAGGTGTCGAATTTTCCATGAGTCAATGGTATCCTAAATTAGCAGAATATGATTACAGAGGCTGGCATCCAAATCCCTACATTGGTCGAGAATTTCACGGTGTTTTTGGACGATTCGATGTTAAAATTACAATTAATAAGGACTACGTAGTGGGTGGTACTGGAATATTACAAAATCCAAATGAAGTTGGACATGGGTATGAGGATGAAGGAGTTGAAATACGTCACGATACCAATGAATTAACTTGGCATTTTCTGGCTGATGATGTATTAGATTTTTTTTGGGGAGCCGATCCTGACTTTACCCACGTTAAGGCTCAAGTTCCAAATGGTCCAATGTTACACTTCTTATATCAAGACCCTGTTTTAGCAGTGAATAAAACAGATAATGAGAATGAGACATATACTGAAAATTGGAAACAGCTTCCAGAGTTAACAGTCCGAGCATTTGAATATGCTAACACTCACTTTGGTACCTATCCTTATCCACAGTTCACCACTATTCAAGGAGGTGACGGTGGAATGGAATATCCAATGGGGACTCTAATCACGGGAGCCAGAAACTTACGAAGCCTCGTTGGAGTAACTGTTCATGAACTATATCATAGTTGGTATCAGAATGTACTGGCAACAAACGAAGCATTATATGCCTGGATGGACGAAGGCTTCACTAGCTTTGCAAGCTCTGAAACCATGCAATATTTATTTGAGGGTACTGGCAATCCTCATGCAGGATCGATGAGAGGATATCAGCGATTGGTGGAATCTGGCAAAGAAGAACCTATGGCTACTCATGCCGACCATTATCATACCAATTTTGCTTATGGACGCGCCGCTTATTCCAAGGGAGCGGTATACTTAAATCAAATCCGGTATATCATAGGTGAGGAAGCATTCCGATCGGGTATGCTACGTTATCATGAAGAATGGAAATTAAAGCACCCCACCGATTTAGATTTTATCCGTCTAATGGAAAAGGAGTCTGGAATGATACTAGATTGGTTTCATGAATATTTTGTTCATACCACTAAGACCATTGATTACGGTATCACATCAGTAGATGCTACTGAAACAAAAACAGGATCTACAAAAATAGAATTGGAGCGATTCGGCCTTATGCCCATGCCCCTAGATGTATGGGTTGAGTACACGGATGGCTCTAAAGAAGAATTTTATATTCCAGTGCGAATCATGCGAGGAGAGAAATCTACCGAACACACCGAGAAGCGGACTGTAGTGGCTGATTGGCCTTGGGTCGAGCCGACTTACACCTTAACTCTTCCTGCTTCCGTAGAAACTATTCGGTCCATTAGCATTGATCCTAGCCAGCGATTAGCTGACGTAAACAATGCAAATAATGTACATGTACTAATTTCTGAGCAATAGTTGATTAGCACATTTTGAAAATAATGGAGTATCCATCAAAATGGAATACCTCTTTTTAATTAATTCGCCTAAAGAATTCTATATAAATAGATTTCCTTGATCCTGATGCTTTCGTTGAGCCACTTCTATTTTAGGGACCTCAGCTTTTGGTGTATGATCAATCATTTCAGGTAAAAATCGCTTTCCATATATTCTTCGAGCTATACCATGTAAGGCTCGTTCACCTCTAGGAGTTATACGCAAATAACCACTCTCGTCTTCCACTAAGAAGCCAAAACCCCGAAGATCATTCACAATAAGATACGATAATTTATCCACTACCTGAGAATGACATTCCACATATTCGCGATGAGGTGGTTCGTCTTCGCTGATGTATACCAATCCCAAAACTCTAAATTCCGTTTCTGTTATGGGATAGCCTTCGCTACCCTTGGTAATAAGTTCATCCCAAATTTTTTGAGAATAATATAAGCCAAACCAAAATTTTCCTTCTTTAAGTAACTCATGGCTCAAAGCGCAACAAAGATATTCGCCTGGCATGGATTTATGAGGCTCTCCTCTACTCCGGTACATACTTACCATAGTGGCTAAATCAAGCTCCCCAATATTAATTGGGTATGTAAAATGAAAATTACTTCTTTTTTGCATGGCAACTGAAAGTGATTTTGTAGTAGTAAAATACCTTTCGAATAGACACGTGTCAATGGGTGATTTATATAGGTATGACAACTAACAGAAATATAAGACGCTCAATCATCGGCTTCAGTCTTGATACAGAGATTCCCTCAGGTGCTACTATTGATTCTGTTTTTTTTATTAAAATAAATGAAGCACAAAACATACAAATATATTCCATACTAGAGATATGGTCAGAAAGGAGCTCAAATGCCTCTGCTCATAAGGTATCGGGTAGG